>CAZDOM010000005.1:0-67994 GCA_964507015.1 uncultured Rikenellaceae bacterium
CGTCAGCGGGACCGGGGGTCATTTTCCCTTCAGGGGGTGGGCCCGCGTCAGCGGGACCGGGGGTCATTTTCCCTTCAGGGGGTGGGCCCGCGTCAGCGGGGCCGGGGGTCATTTTCCCCTCAGGGATTGGGTCCGCGTCAGCGGGGCCGGGGGTTTTTAAGACACCAATTCTTTCTTAAGAAGTTTTACAAACTCATCAATATCCTCTTCAGTAGTGTCCCAGCTTGTCATCAGACGATATTCAGAGCTGTTTTCATCCCATGGATAAAAGAAATATTGCTGTCTGACCCTTTCAGCCGTCTCATGCGGAATAATAACAAAAACACCATTCGATTCAACTTTCTGGGTAATCTTTACCTTGCTGATTCCTTCCAGCTTCTGTGCAAGCAAAAGGGCCATTGAGTTTGAATGCGATGCGCATTTTTCCCAAAGATCATTTCTGAACCAGGCTATAAATTGTGCTGAAATAAATCTCATTTTTGATGCAAGCTGCATTCCCTGTTTTCTTATATATTTAAAATCATCCGATAGCCCGGAAGTCAGGAAACAAACAGCCTCTCCTATCATCATACCATTTTTTGTTCCTCCGAATGACAAAATATCGACTCCGGCATCTGTAGTAAAGTCGCGGAAGGGTCTGTCCAGTGAAACAGCAGCATTTGCTATCCTTGCACCATCCATATGAAGAAGCATCCCATTGGCATGTGCATAATCGGCTAATCTTCTTATTTCCTCTATACTATAAACAGTACCCATCTCGGTTGATTGGGTAACTGAAACAACCCTGGGTTGTGAATGGTGCTCAAAGTCCAGACCATGCATGTGTTTACCGATCATATCACCAGATATTTTACCATCCGGTGTATCAACAGTAAGTACCTTGCACCCGGTGAATTTCTCCGGGGCACCACACTCATCCTGTTCAAGATGAGCAGTAAAAGCAGTTATAATGGAGTTCCATGGTTTTACCACTCCGCTGATACCCAACACATTAGCTGCTGTGCCCGTAAATACAAAAAACACATCTGTGTCATTACCAAGATGTTCCTTAAACAGCTGCGTGGCCTGTTCAGTATATATATCAGATCCATAGCCGGTTACATGGCCAGAATTTACCTTTTCAATTTCCTTCAGGATATCAGGATGGATACCGGCATTATTATCACTTGCAAAACCTCTTCTCATTATATCTTTCTCCAGTCAGCCTTACTCCTGTTATTTAATAATATTACTCATATATTCCCTGGCAAGCGTTACCTGCTCATGTACATATTCAATACCAGCCCTTGTATGGTCTACATTCAAGACAGGGTGACAAAGCTCAAAGGTGAAGTATCCGTTATAACCTATCTCATTCATCAGGCTAATATAATGTGCATAATCAGGGATCTTACTCTTGGCATAGTAATCAAGTACCACTGGTTTTATTGTACCGTTTGTATCACGGTAGTATTCACCTCCAAAATGTGAATGTACCTGAAGATTACCGACTGTATGAACTGCATTGGCAACATATTCCTGGTCGAGATTTTCAAATATAGGCAGGTCAAGGCATATCTTAAGCCATGGTGAGTTAACTTCCCTTACAAGATCATATGTATCTTTCCATCCCCGGATCAGTGGTGCATGATTCTGAAGAACCATCACAATACCATACTCCTCTCCCATCTTTGCAGCCTCTTTGAGACAGTCTTTGACGAAATTATAACGGTCAAGCCATGTAGTAAAGGGGTATTGTCTCTGGTAAGTAAAAAATTCAGCACCTCTTGTAAGGTCATAAGTTCCAACTCCCTCATGTATCGGCACTCCCGGCCATGCTGCAAACAATCTTACAAACTTTGCACCGATATCCTTTGCCAGTCTGGCTGTTTCGCGTACCATAAGAAGCTGGCATGCCCTGTGTTCAGGGACGGGGCTTGAGAAATCATTGTTGGCAGCAACACATGGTATTTCAAGACCATATTTAGCAAGCGTATTACGCATGGCATCTCTTTTCATATTGTCAATATCAAGCGGACAGCCCATAGGACGCTTATTATCAAGTTCAACGCCATCAAATCCTGTCTCTTTTGCTTTTTTACATAATTCGTCAAAAGTGAGGGCTTTACCTACATACCAAATACCGCCGTAGGTAATTGAATAGAGTCCGAGTTTAATATTTCCGGACTTACCAGGCTTCATTTCTGAAGTCTTAGGGAGATCCTCAGCAGTTGGTTTAACTCCTCCAAGCATTGCTGCTCCGGCTGCTACACCAGATGTTTCAATAAATTTCCTGCGGTTCATAGGTTAATGTATTAATTAATAATGCTTTCTATCTTATTTTCGATCCTTTAACAGCAAAGAATGTAATATACGCGTAATATATAAACAGGCAACATATTGCTACAATAAGTCCAATACTTTTCTGTATGCCGCCCATCATTATTGGCAGCAGGGCTGCTCCTATAACTGCTGTAGCAATAACCCCTGAGCCGACTTTTGAATGAGGACCAAGGTCTTCGAGGGCCAGGTTATAAATACAGGGCCACATGATGGAATGCATGAGGCCTGTACCAAGGAAAAGTACCAGGGCAATCCAACTCATTCCCAAACTACCCAGCACTAGTGAAAGCAATAACATTACACCTCCGGAAACTGCATTAAAGCTAAGGATTTGCCTTGCTGAATATTTCCTGAGGATAAATATGCCTGCAATACGTCCCACCATCAGACCACCCCAGTAATAAGCCAGCAAACGTGTACGCATGTCTCCACCAAAATTGAAGTCAAGTTTTACTGAGTAATCGGCGAAAAAACTGGGTATCCCAATTTCTATTCCCATATAGAAGAAAATTGCCAGCGATCCAAGCCACAAATGGGGATATTTATAGGCACTTGATTTTATTATTCTTTTTGGTGCACCCTCCGCAGGTTCTTGCTCTTTTATTTCAGGCAGATGAAGGAAAAACATAACTACAACAATAACCAGGGTGACAACTCCAATTCCAATAAATGGACCCTGAACTGCTTTCGGATCAGAAACTGATCCTGTGGAAGATGATACTATCAACGAGGATACAAAAATAGGAGCAATAACCGTAGCTACGGAATTAAGTGCATTGGTAAGGGTCAGTCTGCTTGCTGCTGTTTCCGGGGTGCCCAGTGCATTCACATACGGATTGGCAGCAACCTGGAGCAGCACAACACCGATGGCAAAAACTGATACAGCACTAAGAAATCCATAATACCCCAATGCCACACCCGGTACACACAGGAAGAATCCTATTGTGATAAGCGCAAGTCCGGCAACAACTCCGAGCTTATAGCCGATACGGTTCAACAGATACCCTACAGGTATTGAAAGGATATAGGCTCCATAAAAGAATGTATTAGGAAGTTGTTTTTCAACTTCATTAAGTCTGAAAGCATCTTTAAGATAGTCAATCAGAGAGTTATTCATTGTAGTTATAAAGCCTAACAGGAAGAATAGTGAGGCCATTACTATCAAAGGAAACAGGTACTTTGTATTTTTGCTTTCCATATTGGTCAGTTTTATGTATTTATTGAAATAGTTCCTCGGTCAGATCTATAATTCCACTTTCCCTGCTCCCTGGTTTCTTATAAAGAGTTTGTGACAAGCACCTTTACCAAAGAAGTGTTCAAGTGTTTCGATATATTTATCAAGTAATTTATGAGGTACAAAAGCCTGTATTGTTCCTGCAAATCCACCTCCATGAACACGCCAGGCTCCCTCTCCCTTAAGAACCAGATCACTCAGGGCCAGGGCAATGGATACCCCTTGCTCTCTTACATTGCTAGCCGGGAAGATATTCTGATTATACATGTAGGAGCTGTAACCTGAATCGACCACCATACCCAGAAAAGCCTTAAAATCATTTTTTTCCAGAGCTACTACCTGATCAACTACCCTCTGGTTATCACCCTGGAAATGTATTGCACGGAGTATTGCCCGGTCTCCCACTTTCTGGCGTATAGAAGGAGCCTTTTCAAGAATCTTTTCAAGAGTCACCTGCCTGAGGACTTTTGCACCCAGTTCAGCAGCAACAGCTTTCATATCATTCGGTAATGAAGCATACTCATCATTCAGGTCGGCATGACTCCCCCCTGTATCGGTGATGACCAGGGCAAATCCTGTTGAAACAAAATCGAATTCAACTTTTTTTACAACAGGATTTAATGGATCTTTAAAATCAATAGTAATAAGACCACCCATGGCACAGGCAGTCTGATCCATCAATCCACATGGTTTGCCGAAGAAATTGTTTTCAGAATATTGACCTATGATTGCATTTTTTATTGGATCTACCTTCCCATCGTTGAAAAGATGGCTAAGAATAGCCCCGATGAGTACTTCAAAGGAGGCTGAGGAACTTAATCCGGAACCTACGGGAACGCCTCCGTCAATACAAGCATTGAAACCTCCTATTTGATATCCATCAGCTTTAAAACGTGAACAAATACCTCTTACCAGGGCTGCAGAAGTCAGAAGCTCTTTTTTATCAGGTTCCAACGAGGAGAGATCAACTTCTATTTGCGGATAACCTTCTGACAGAATATGAATAACATCGGTTCGGTTTTTTGCAGCAACAGCAATATTATCAAGATTAACAGCGCCAGCAAGTACCCTTCCCCAGTTATGATCCGTATGATTCCCTCCAATTTCAGTACGTCCTGGAGAAGAAAAGAACTCAGCATCAGAAGTACTGAATTCATTAATAAACTGGTTCAAAAGTCTGCTATATCTTTCTCCGTTGCGTTTCAATTCTTCCTGATCATTACCATATAAATGACGGAAAGTATCATTATCACCATTATTAATTTTATTTAAAAGGTATTCTGCTGTATTCATAGAAACATGATTTATATTTCAGGATCTAATGTAAAAATAATAATTGTAAGGTAATAAAATACAGAGGTCGTCCCGAATACTCGGGACGGCCTCCAATTTTTCATTATTACATATGGAATTATTTATGTTTACTACCAACCAAAGCGTAAAATACAATATAAAGATAACAAATTATGGGAAGGATAAATGCATATCTTACACCCATACCATCAGCTATAATGCCCATAAGAACAGGTATAACTGCTCCACCGACAATAAGCATATTAATGAGGCCGGAGGCCATACTGAGTTCTCCTTTATCGAGACCGTCAACACCAAGAGCAAATATATTCGGGAACATGATTGAGTTAAAGAATCCTATTGACAGACCTAACCAGAGGATTATCGGGCCATTGGCAAGCATAACAACCAACAGAAGGACAGAAGCTATTATCCCGAATACTGCGAGTGATCTGCTTGCATTTCCTCTTCCAAGCTGCATAAACAGATAGTTTACAAGAGCTATTCCAGCAAATATAAGTCCATCAGTAATCTGATATCTTACAAACCATCCAACGAACAGGGCAAGTGCCAATACCAATACAGCATACAGATATTTCTTTGATTTCTCAACGTTGGAAAGCATAAATGAACCATAAAACCTTCCTACCATTGCACCACCCCAGTACAGAGCTATCATTGCTGCAGCATCTGACTGTAAAATACTCAATGCTTCCTGGAAATATCTCTGGAGCATTGCTGCAGAACCAACTTCGGCACCTACATAAAAGAAAATAGCCACGGCACCAAGTATAACGTGAGGGTATTTCCAGACACTCTTTCTTTCCACACCCTTGGTGGGGATCTCAGGCAGCTTCAGAAGATATACGGCCACTGCAATTATTATTACTATAATACCTATTATCAGAAAAGGCGTAGGTACTGATTTTGCAGCATCAGCAGCGTTCAGTGCAGCATCAGCGGCAACTTTAAATACAAAAACACTAGCTATGATGGGTGCAATGTATGTTGCAATTGAATTCAACGCCTGTGTAAGATTAAGCCTTCCGGAGGCAGTCTCAGAAGGACCGAGAGCCGTAACATATGGATTTGCGGCAACCTGGAGAAATACCACACCACCTGCCATAATAAATATGGCAAACAGAAAGAATGGAAAGGATAATGCCTTGGCGGCAGGGAAGAAAAGGAAGCTTCCTGCTGCTACAAGCAGAAGGCCAAGAATCACACCCCCTTTATAGCCGATCCTTTTAATAATACCACCGGCTGCAAAGGAGAGGACAAAATAGGTAAAGAAAAAAGCACCATTAACCAGCTGAGCTTCAGCATTTGACAGATCAAAGACTGCCTTGAACTTATCAGCCAGGGTGATGTTAAAAGTTGTTACGAACCCAAACAGGAAGAAAATCATCCCCATAAAGGCCATGCCAACTGCTTGTGTATTTTTCTGTTGTGTCATAGTTAGATTTTTTGGTTAAACAAATTAACTTTCTGCTTCTTTTGATCAAGGTAAAATTACATTTTAAGATCGATTTTCAAACAGATAGAGATTAATTATTAAAAATATTTTAAACAATTATCTTCATTTTGTGAATAACTATATTTGCAAAAAGACTAAGTGAATAACAGGTACTTTATATTCTTTTCCTACAGAGGCACTTTCTACCATGGCTGGCAGGTTCAGCCACGCAGTATTACTGTACAGCAAACACTTGATAATACACTTTCAACAATACTTAATGAGAGTATAAAAACAACTGGCGCCGGGAGGACTGACACGGGAGTTCATGCACTGGCTTTCTGTGCGCATTTTGATAGTATGAAGGCTGACCTGATGCTTCGTAACAACCTTATATACAGGCTTAACCGTTTTCTCCCAAAGGATATTTCAATAAGCCGTATTACAAAGGTAAATGATGATGCCCATGCAAGATTCAGCGCTGTATCGAGAACATACAGATACTATATTTCCGGAATAAAGGACCCCTTCAGGGAAGATCTATCATGGTATATAAATGGCAACCTGGATATAATAAGTATGAATAAGGCATGCAGGCTGCTATTAAAGCATGAGGATTTTACAAGCTTCAGCAGATTGCATTCAGATACTAAAACAAATTTGTGTAAAATATTCCATGCAGAATGGACAGAACGGGAAAACATGCTGGTTTTCACTATTAAGTCAGACAGGTTTCTAAGGAATATGGTAAGAGCTATTACGGGTACAATGGTTGATATTGGCAGAGGTAAAACATCCATAAAGCAATTTGATGAAATGATAAAAGCTAAGGACCGCTGTAAAGCTGGTAAATCAGCACCCGCTGCAGGATTGTTCCTGGAAGATATTGAATACCCCCGGGAGATATTTATTTAAACAAAAATGGTATTACAGATCATTATCATTCCATATCTCCCATGATCTTTCAGCCTGGGAATGAAGCATCTTCAATCCGGTAATTATTTTACAACCCCGCTCCTGCCCCATTTTCAGGAATAGGGTTATTTCAGGATTATATACGAGGTCGAACAGTATATGATTGTCATTTAACTGGTTGTAGTCAATTTCAGGTGAGGAATCTGTATCCGGGAACATTCCAAGCGGTGTTGTATTCACCAGGATATTTGTTTTATTCATTAATTCGGGACTTATCTGTTTATATGTAATTGATCCCGGCTTTTCAGTTCTGGAAACTAGTGTAATGTACATTCCCATTTCTTCAAGAACATAATGGACAGCTTTAGAACCCCCGCCGGTACCAAAGATCAGGGCATTTTTAACATTCCCTTTTACATAAGAAATCAGGGAATCCCTGATACCGTAAACATCACTGTTATATCCAAATATATAAGCTTCCCCGGCCTTCCGTTTGATTTTCAATACATTGACTGCACCTATATCTTTAATCTCAGGACTTGTTTCATCGATATATTTCAGAATTTCAGTTTTATATGGAATTGTAACGTTCAACCCGCATAGTTCAGGATTCCCGGTAACAAAAGTCTTAAAGCCATCCAGGCTTTGCATTGGATAATTTTCATACGAACAATTCTTAATATTTTCCCTGCTGAATTTCTCAGAAAAATATTTCTTTGAGAAAGAGTGGCCCAGGGGATATCCAATAAGTCCGAATCTTCTCATACCAGTCAAAAATGAGGTTACACCGGAAGTGGTTTCTTATTTATTTTTCAGGTTATCCGGCAGAAACTGAAAGAAAGTATCACCCCTAAGACCTAAGCGAAGGGATTCAAGCGGTATGATTTCACCAGGGGCAATATTACCAAGGTTTACATTTGCTCCAAAGTGTTTAATGAACCATGCTTGCTGAGATTTCATCGGGGCTTCCCAGATTACGTTCTCCAGTTTGACATGTTCTGATATTGCATCAATTATCTGGCTATTAATAGATCCATCTTCATTATAAATACCCGTAGTTCCAGATTCACGGGCTTCAGCGATCACTTTAACAGATCCTGCATTCAATTCTGTCCGCATCATAGCCACCCACTGATCAGGAGTATAGACGATCTCTTTCTTTTTAGAACCGACCTCTGAAATTACTGTTCTCCTGCTGGCAATTTCCTTAATGTAATCAAGTTTTTCGGAATGGTCAATGTCATATGAACCATCAGAAACTTCTACCAGTTCAATCTCACAATCATCCAGAAATTTGATAAACTCTTTAAACATATCCCGTATAACAAAAGCTTCAAATAGGGTCCCTCCGAAATATGGAACAGTACCTGCTTCTTTATAGAGCCTGATCTTCTTTTTGAATTCGGGAGTTATCAGGGATGTTCCGAATCCCAGTTTTACATAATCGGTATAATCACGACCAACGGACATAAAGTCTTCAGCTTGCCTGATACTCAGACCCTTATCCATAACCATTGTCAGTCCGGAATCCCTGGGTTTGGGAGGACGATCCGGCAAATAAGGCAATATATTTTTCATTTAAGTATTTAAATAAGGTTATTCTTTTCCAATAGTCTTATTACACCGGGTGTAAGAATATCAGATGTATAAAGGTCAATAAATTCCTTGTACAGCTCCTTATCCTGACCGATAGCCAGTTGTAAATGTTTAAGGGCTTCTTCAGGAGAAGCTGTTCGCAAATAAAAAGCAGCAAGAATAAAGTTAATGCCGGGGACATCTCCTGTTACCTTGTAAGCATGTCTTAGATAGGGAATTGCCCTGGAGACAAGGTTCTCTTTCATGATAATCAGACCAAGGACAGACCACACTTCGCCATAATATGGATCAAGTTTCAGGGCTTCCCTGAAACATCTTAAAGCTGCCTTCTTTTCATCTCTTGCATAGTGAGCTTTGCCAAGCAGATACCAAAATTCAGGATTCTCATCGTCGAGTTTTACTGCTTTTCTGAAATAAATAAGGCTATCATCAATATTTCCGCTATTGAGTTCTATGACTCCTAGTCCGAACCATGGATCAGCATACTCCGGGGCAAGCTCAAGCGCATCATGATAATATTTCCTTGCCAGTGTTATTTCATCCGCCTTTTCATAACATTCCGCAAGATAGGTTAATGCCTCCACGCTATCATCCTCAAATTCAAGATATTCAAGATAAACAGGGATTGCATCAGCATAACGCTCAAGATTGTACAGAATATTTGCTTTGTTAAAAATGGCAAATGAGTTCTGATCATTAATGACAAGAGCATAATCATAAGCTTCTATGGCCTTTTCAGGCATCTCTGTTTTGTTGTAAATAATACCAAGGTTATACCATGCACTGTCAGAAAATGGGTCATCTTCAAGGTATTGTAAGTAATATTGAATACTGTTATTAAAATCGCCTGTCTTTTCGTAAGCAAATGCGAGGTCGTAAAGATGAGCCTTGAAATTTGGTTCGAGTTCTATCAGCTTAAGCAGATATGGTATTAAATGCTCATAATAATTTAGATTCTGTAAAACCGAGACTATTGAGAATAGAATATTTTCAGTATCATCGGAATCCTGTTCCAATGCATGGTCGAACATTTTTTTTGCGCCCTGAATATCACCAAGAATACCCATAGCAGTACCCTTGACAATATAAATTTCATGGTTGCCAGGCTCAATGTTTTCCAGTTTTCTAAGTATTTTCAGTGTCTCAACTGCTCTTCCCTTGTCGAGTAAAACTTTTGCTTTCCTAAGTTGAATTGAAACTGAATTGGGATGTTGTTTTGTTGCGAGCAGTGCAGCTTCCAGTGCTTTACCTGAATTGTTGCTCTCAATATAGTAATCAATAATTGACTCAAATTCAATAACATCAAAGAAATAACTTTCATTATTCTTTCTCATTCTCTCGAACTTAAGAACTGCCTGTTTTATTTCATCTTCATATGATAATCCAAACTTTTCCTCTTCCATCACACTAAAAAATAATTCACAAAAATAATACTATTTTTAAGAAGGTCTGACCCTCCGGCAATCAATTATTAACAATCGGTTGATTTTTCAAACAATTAGTTTTCAACATAATAGAGCAAAAAACCTGGATTCATGAAATTTTTTAATCTGGCAACGCAACCTATAGAGCTAAATATTCATCTTTCATTTATAAAACTGGAATTAATACCCTATACCCAATTTACCCTAGAATTAACCTAAATTCTACCTCGAGAAAAGCCGGGAACCTTCCCGGTTTTTCGTTTTATAGTATAATACTTTTTATTAATATCTTTACGTTTTACATTATCAAAAGATTATCAAATGAAAAAGATAATACCAAAAATTACTCTTTTTACAGTTTCAGGGATATTACTCATATTAATCTGTTTTACTTCCTGTAAAAAAACAGAAAATCCAATAAAATATCTATATGGAACATTCCCCGACTCTGTATATAATCTTAATAATATCAATTCAGCTTTTGATGATTATAATACTGACTGTTACCAGTTATATGGAGAAATATATATATTGTTTTCAAGCAACCGCGGCAGTTCAGGAGGACAATATGATTTTGTACAGGGAATGATATCATTCGTTTTTGATCAGACAACAGGGGAATTCGGTTATACAAGTAATACAAGTAATATCCCACTCCTTTCAAGTCTGATGAATGCAGCAAATACAGCAGGGAATGATTTTGGCCCCTACAGTTTTTTCAGTACGGTTGACGGATACGAATATCTTATAACATCATCGGAAAATAATGAAGGAGATCTTGATTTCTATTATTTTAAGAACAGGCCAGCTTTTGGTACCCTGGTACCGGATATTTTAGGTCCCTTTCCTTCAACACTTCTCAACACATCAGCCAATGATGCATATATCTGTTTTAATACAAATCAGGACTCTGCTTATTTCTCTTCTGATGTTGATGGTAATTATGATATTTATTGTAAAACCATCCCGGAAGAAACCGAAATCGACGAATGGTTGGGTGGTGATTACTCTACATCAGAAAAAATAGACAGTATAAACAGTTCAGGTAATGAAAAGTGTCCCATTGTATTCAGGGACATAATGTTCTTTGTCTCTGACCGGCCGGGAGGTTTGGGTGGATATGATCTGTATTATTCAGTATTTAAAAACGGGAATTGGAATTCACCAAAGAATATGGGGCCGGGTATAAACAGCTCCTCTGATGAGTTCAGGCCCAGACTATGGTACCATTACGATTTTACGAATTATTTCCTGGTATTCTCATCTGACAGACCCGGGGGAAATGGAGGATTTGACCTCTATTTTAAAGGTTTGGACCTTCCGGATTAGACAGAATTTGTTACAGCAAAAAGCGTATTTCTAAGGAGAGATACACGTGTCATTGGACCGACACCCCCAGGTACAGGAGTAATGTAAGAGCATTTCGGTGCCACATTAACGAAATCGACATCACCGGCAAGTCTCCATCCTGTCATGGTTCCGGGTGCTTCTATACGGGTAGTTCCCACATCAATTACGACAGCATCATTTTTTATCATATCAGCTTTGACAAATGAAGGAGAACCCATTGCTGCTATTATTATATCTGCCTCTTTTACAATATCTTCCAGGTTCTTTGTTCGGCTGTGTACTACAGTAACAGTTGAATCAATTCCTTTTTGTGAAAGCAAAATACTCACCGGTCTTCCAACAATATTACTCCTTCCAATTACTACACATTTTTTACCTGAGGTTTCGATATTATACCTTTTTATGAGTTCTACAATACCGTATGGTGTTGCCGGCAGGAAACCCGGAAGGCCGATTACCATCCTTCCAATGTTGACAGGATGAAATCCATCCACATCCTTAGAAGGATCTATTGATTCAATTACTTTATTTTCATTTATATGGTCAGGTAGTGGCAGTTGTACTATAAAACCATCTATTTCAGCATCATTATTGAGTTCCGCTATCTTATCAAGCAGCAGAGCTTCCGGTATATTCTCATCCAATGTAATGAGTGTTGATTTGAAACCCACTTCATCACAATCTTTTACCTTATTTGCCACGTATGTCTGGCTTGAAGGGTTTGTCCCAACAAGAACAGTTGCCAGGTGAGGGATTTTCCTGCCATCTTCCCTTAGTTTTTTTACTTCATCAGCAATATCATGTCTGATCTCTGATGCAATTTTTTTCCCATCAATTAATATATACATATCTGAAGATTATCTTCGCCCCATAAGTCTTGCAGCAGGGTTACCGCCTTTTGTAACCATCTTCATCATTTTACGTGTCTCATCAAACTGTTTCAGAAGCTTATTCACCTCCTGAACAGATGTACCACTACCCTCAGCAATTCTTTTTCGTCTGCTGCCATTTATAATTACCGGATTACTTCTCTCGCCGGGAGTCATACTACGTATAATTGCCTCTATACCTTTGAAAGCATTATCATCAATATCCAGATCTTTTACGGCTTTACCGACGCCTGGGATCATTGTCATCAGGTCTTTTACATTACCCATTTTCTTTATTTGCTGGATCTGTGATATAAAATCATTAAAATCGAACTGGTCTCTGGCAATTTTTTTCTGAAGCTTCCGGGCCTCCTCGACATCATATTGTTCCTGGGCTTTTTCTACCAAGGAAACGATATCTCCCATACCGAGTATCCTGTCTGCCATTCGGGCCGGGTAGAAGATATCTATGGCATCCATTTTTTCTCCGGTACTGACAAACTTTACCGGTTTATCTACCACTGAGCGAATGGAAAGTGCTGCACCACCTCTTGTATCACCATCAAGCTTTGTAAGAACCACTCCGTCGAAATCGAGTCTGTCATTAAATTCTTTTGCCGTATTTACAGCATCCTGACCTGTCATTGAATCAACTACAAAGAGTATTTCATGAGGATTAACTGCGTTTTTTATTAATGATATTTCGTTCATCATCTCTTCGTCAACAGCCAGACGGCCTGCAGTGTCTATTATTACAACATCATAACCCTTCTTTTTTGCTTCCCTGACAGAATTCTTTGCAATCTGTACAGGATTCATATTACCATCTTCTGTATACACAGGAACTTCTACCTGAGATCCAATAACCATAAGCTGTTCAATAGCTGCCGGACGATACACATCGCCGGCAACCAGCAGGGGTGTTTTCCCTTTTTTCCCAGCGACCCATTTGGCAAGTTTCCCACTGAAAGTTGTCTTTCCGGATCCTTGAAGACCTGCGATAAGTATTACTGCCGGATTAAATTTTATGTTTATATCGGTCTTATCACCACCCATCAGAGCTGCAAGTTCATCATGGACGATCTTGACAATCATCTGGGACGGATTTATTGATTTAAGGACCTCCTGCCCTAGTGCTTCCGCCTTTACAGTATCAGTAAATTGTTTAGCTGTTTTGAAGCTGACATCAGCATCCAGGAGGGCTCTTCGTACCTCCTTAAGTGTCTCGGCAATATTTATCTCCGATATTCTTCCCTGTCCCTTAAGTATCTTAAAGGATCTTTCAAGCCGTTCACTTAAATTCTCAAACATTTCTTAAAATTTTTCTACATTCTTTCAGGCATCTCAATCCCCAGTAACCACATTCCTGAGTTAAGAACTTTTGATGTTATTTCAGATAAAGCAAGACGAAGATTCCTGACTGAGTCATCTGTTTCTCCAAGTATTGAAAAATCGTGGTAAAACTGGTTATACTCCTTTGCCAGTTCATAACAATAATTAGCAATAATTGCAGGGCTATAGGATAAAGCAGCCTCTGATACTGTAGCGGGAAAATTTCTCAGAACCTTAATAAGGGAAAGCTCTTTATCTCCGATCTTTGAAAGGCCTGGATACTGTGGATTGTATTTGATCTTCATCTGTTCTGCTTTTCTGAATACCGATCGTATCCTGGCAAATGTGTACTGAATAAAGGGGCCTGTATTACCATTAAAATCAATCGATTCGGAAGGATTAAAGGTCATATTTTTTTTGGGATCCACTTTAAGGATATAATATTTCAAAGCGCCCAATCCAATCTTGGAAAAAATTTCTTCTTTTTCCTCGTCTGAAAAATCTGAAAGTTTACCAAGTTTAAGAGAAACCTCCCTTGCCGTTTCCTTCATTTCGCTTATCAGATCATCGGCATCAACAACAGTTCCTTCACGAGATTTCATCTTTCCTTCAGGGAGTTCCACCATTCCATAGGAGAAATGTATTAATCCATCAGCCCAGTTAAATCCGAACCTTTTAAGAACAGCACGTAGCACCTGGAAATGATAATTTTGCTCATTACCAACAACATAAATACACTTATTAAAACTATAATCTTCCTGTCTCAAAACAGCCGTTCCAATGTCCTGTGTAATATAAACTGCTGTTCCGTCAGAGCGAAGCAGTAGTTTCTGATCGAGACCTTCATCATTCAAATCGATCCATATTGAGTTATCATCTTTTTTTAACAGTATCCCCTTTTTCAGAGCCTCAAATACTATATCGCGACCAGGCTGCCAGGTTTCTGACTCATAATATATTTTATCAAAATCAACTCCGAGAGCCCTGTAGGTCTCATCAAATCCTTCATAGACCCAGGAATTCATCATCTTCCAAAGTTCTATAGTCTCACTGTCACCAGCTTCCCACTTAAGAAGCATCTCCCGTGCATCCCTCATGGCAGGTGCTGAATTCCGTGCTTCACTTTCCACATATCCATCGGCTACCAGATCATTTATCTGTTTTTTACATTCTTTTTCAAACAGAACATAATATTTTCCTACAAGATGATCACCTTTCATTCCCGATGATTCAGGCGTTTCACTATTCCCGTATTTTTTCCACGCCAGCATTGATTTGCAGATATGTATTCCCCTGTCATTGACAATGTTGGTTTTTATTGCTCTGTGACCGCAAACCGATAGAATACGGTAAAGAGAGAAACCAAGCAGATTATTCCTGATATGACCCAGATGAAGGGGTTTGTTTGTATTTGGTGAAGAGAATTCTATAAGGATGGTTTCGGGATTATTAGTTTTACAGGCAGCTGAAAGAGCATCATCAGAGACCATTTTGCGGAAATAGTCAATCCACCACTGGTCAGTGACCTCCAGATTCAGGAATCCTTTTATCACATTGAATCCTTTTACAGCAGGGAAGGTCTCCATGAGATACTTTCCTATTGTTTCTCCGGTCTTTTCAGGAGTATTCTTTGAAAAGCGCAGCAGAGGAAATACAACAAGAGTAAAATCACCCTTAAAATCTTTCCTGGTTGTCTGGATCTGAATCAGATCATCACCTGCATTACCATTATAAATTTTTCTAACTGCCTCTTTAATCTTTTCTGTAAGAACTCTCTCCATACAATCTCGCAAAATTTTCAGGCTGCTAAGATAGCATTTTAATAGATTGACTTAAAACAATTCATATTCAAAAGGGCGCTGATATTAATCATAAGTTTATGCAAACAGTCGAAATTATTTGACTATCGGACAATAATTTTTGATGAAGAGATGATTATAAGTGAGGGTATTAATAAAAGATATGTTATTTTTATATAAAAATTCATAACAGGTTAATTATTAATATTCTTTTAAATTGGAACTAAAAAATATTTACATTGAACCTAACAGCAAGACTCCTCAGATCGACTTTAATCATCATACGGGAGAATTAATCCTGTCTGGCAGATCAATTCCTGAAAATGCTGCTGAACTATATGAAAATATCTTGCAGTGGGTTATACAATATGCATCCGAGCCACGTCAAACAACAAATCTCAGGTTTAATCTTGAATACTTTAACACAGCCTCCTCTATCTGGCTGGCAAAAATTGTAAAGGTTCTCTGTTCAATAAATAAACCTGAAGCCACCCTGATGATTCATCTTTATTTCCATATTGAGGAATTCGACAGCATGGACATAGAGGATTTGAAGGATGCACTGAGTCCTATTATTGATATGATAGGGACACCATCTGTCAGTCTGGGAATAAAAATTTACGGGACAGATGAAAATGGCGAAATACTTAAAGAGTCGATGGTACTGATTTAGACCGCTGCTTAATCTTATTCTTATTTTATACTTTTCTCATTTTTTTGGCCTAACTTTATTAGGCCATTATAATCTGTTATTATGTACAGGGTAATAATTTTAGTGTTATCAATTTTCAGTATTATGGACATTAATTCCAGAAGCCAGTCAGCTGACAGACAACCTGTTGCAGCAGGCAGTTTTTATGAAGCCAACAAGGATATTCTTTTAAAGAATATAGCTGGTCATTTCGCCGATTGCATAAAGTCGCCTGAGAACTGGAAAGTAAGAGCTATTATAAGTCCGCATGCCGGATATGTATTTTCAGGTACTGTTGCAGCTTCTGCAATCTCTGCAACACCGAAAGATGCCGAAATCAAAAATATCTTCCTTATCGGTTCCAGTCATGTTATGGCATTTGACGGAGCATCAGTATTTTATACCGGTGATTTTATTACACCCCTGGGAAGAGCCGAAGTAAACACTGAAATAGCCACCAGACTAAAGGGAGAGAACAAGGTCTTTAATTTTCCGGTTACGGCTCACCTTCAGGAGCACTCTCTTGAGGTTCAAATACCGCTGATACAATATTATTACAAGAAAACACCAAAAATAGTTCCGATTATAATCGGGACAAATAATACAAATACTATCAAATCGATAGCTGAGGCCCTGAGGCCTTATTTCACCCCCGACAACCTGTTTCTTATCAGCAGCGATTTTTCTCATTATCCATCCTATGAAGATGCAATTGATGTTGACAACAAAACGGCAAATGCAATTGTATCTGACGATCCTGATGTCTTTCTTACTGTTCTGAAAGAGAATACCAGAAATAATATTAATGGACTGGCAACAAGTATGTGCGGATGGTCGTCAGGACTTATGTTGATGTATCTTGCAGAAGGTGACAGCAACCTTGAATTTAAAAAAATCGATTACTGTAATTCAGGTGATACACCATATGGTGATAAAGAGAGAGTGGTTGGATACAATGCCATTGTCCTGATTGAAAAGGGACAAACAACAAAAAATAAGAAGGAAGGATCAGTCACTGAATTATCATTCAGTAAATCAGAAAAAGAGGAGCTTTTTACTATTGCCAGGAACAGCATCAAAACGATGTTATATGATAAGAAACGCCTTAATATTGATGAGAAGAAAATACCTGAGGCTCTAAAAAGAAATCTTGGTGCATTTGTAACTCTTAAAATTGATGGCAGACTGAGAGGATGTATAGGTAGGTTTATTTCATCCGATCCATTATTTGAGGTTGTCAGGGTTTCTGCCTTGTCATCTGCCTTTGAGGATACCAGATTTAGCCCACTTACAAAAGAGGAATATGAAAAAGTTGAAATGGAGATCACCGTCCTGGGTCCTTTACAAAGAATTAATGATATTAATGAGATCATCCTGGGGAAACACGGTATTTACATAAAGAAGGATTTCAGATCGGGAACAATGCTGCCACAGGTAGCCATTGAAAACGGATGGACTGTTGAACAGTTCCTTGGTTATACATCAAGAGATAAAGCAGGACTTGGCTGGGATGGCTGGAAGAATGCCGAGCTATACATCTACGAAGGAATGGTACTGGAAGAAAATAAAAAGTAACTATGTATCATGTTATTGGAACGGGTGTCGCTGTTTCTGTACTATATTTTATAAGTTTCATTTTTTACCGCATTGGGATTTTTTCCCTTATCCGTCACAGAAAAATCTGGAATTCTGTTCTGGCTATCACTTTCATAATCACAGCCCTTGCCGGATTATTCCTTGCCCTTCAAATTAACTACAAATGGGATCTGCCTATTGTTAAATCTATTCTTAAATGGCATGTTGAAACAGGTGCCGGATTAGCCTTTACCGGTATCTTTCATTTGATATGGCATATTTCATATTTTACAAAGATTTTTAAAAGAACAGAGGAGCCACGAAAGCAAAGCAGGTTTACTGAACGTAGCTCTTCAGAGATTAGTATTAACCTCTTTATTACAGGCTTCATAAGTATGTCAGTTCAGATCCTGCTTTTAAGGGAATTAATGAATATTTCCGGTGGCTATGAACTTACTTCAGGGACATTTCTGGCATCATGGCTTATCACTTCAGCAATCGGAGCATTTGCAGCCGGAAGTTCATCTTTGAATGATCTACGTAAAATTAACCTGCTATTCTCGTTAAGTCCCATTATGTCAATCATTTTGCTTTTACTCCTGTCCCGGTTTTTTCTGCAACCAGGAGAGACACCTTCATTTCTTGTAAGTATGATATTTACTTTCCTGGTTCTCATTCCCTTTTGCCTCATATCAGGTTTCACCTTCGTAAAATTATTAGTTGCTGCCAAACTGGCAAATGGTTTTGTTCCGGGAAAATCTTTTTCAATTGAAACAACCGGAGGTATTGCAGCAGGATTTATCCTTACTGTTCTTACAGCAGGTATCTTCAACACCTATAAACTCCTTCTGATAATTATATTGATGTCGGTTGCATATACAATACTCAACTACTTTTTAAAAGCCAGAGGTTACAAACTAGTAATAAAAATCACGATAGCACTATTAGCAGTTCTTATTATAATTTTCGATCCTGATATTCTTTTCAGAAAACTCCTGCTGCCGGGTGTTAAGGTTACAAAGACAACAGACACTCCATACGGAAACATTACTTACGGAGAATACGGAGGCGAAAATAGTATATATTATAACCATCAGCTGATCACATACAGTGATGATGTTGCTGAAAGAGAAGAGAATATACACTATGCAATGCTTCAGGCAGAGAAACCGGAAAATGTTTTGATTATCTCCGGTTCACTGACGTCTCTAATGCCTGAACTGCTTAAATATCCTGTCAAAGAAGTTGTTTTCATAGAAAGGGATCCTGAACTTTTAAAGGTTGAAACCGAACAGGTTGCCCAGGGGAATATTGAACTCAAGATTGAGAACAAAGATGCATTCAGGTATATTAAAAGTGAAAGGAGTCAGATTGATGTAGTTCTGCTTCTTTTACCTCCTCCTTCAACCCTTTCACTAAACAGATATTATACAACCGAATTCTTTACGGAGGTTAAGGAGAAAATCGGACCGAAAGGTATTTTCATGTGTTCTCCGGGCATCTGGGACAACTATCCGAACAAAGAGTCAATAACATTGTTTTCATCAATCTACAACGGTCTAATTGAAGTTTTTACCAACGTTAAACCGATCGTTGGAAATAAACTATACTTGCTTGCCTCTGATAACGAATTATCGGCCTCAATATGTGGACTGACAAAAGAAAGAGGTATAGAAAATATTTATGTGGGGCCGGATTTTCTTGCGGACGACCTGATAAAAACTAAAAGCGAAGAGGTAGTTACTCTTATTGATAAAGATGTCAGACAAAACAGCACTCTGTTTCCCATATCAAGTTTTCACTTCCAGTCATATTTTATCAGTAAAAATCACAACGAGAAGGTTCCTTCAATTATTATTATGATCTTACTATTCGCACTGCCTCTTTTCACAATACGAAGAAATACTTACATGATGTATTTCAGTGCTGCTGGTCTCGCTGGTTTCGAAATATTAGCATTGTTGTCTGTACAGCTTGTTGCAGGAAACATGTACCAGTTAACGGGAGCTATACTTGCTGTTTTTATGACGGGACTTGCTGCAGGATCAGGTATAAATTCCAGAATTATGGACAGTATACCTTTAAAATTCAAGGCGTTAATTATTGTAATATGGTATTCAATAATTGCCCTGATTATCAATTATCTGTTATCAGCAAGCAATCCTGTTGCTGCAATATTGATTATTATCTTATCCATACTGCCTCCCTCATTCCTGACAGGACATATCTTCCGGGAACTGACTATTTCAGACAGTAATGGTTTGGTATCAGCCAAAACCTATAGTGCTGACCTTGCGGGTTCTGCACTTGGATTTATAATTATTTCAGGGATAATTGTTCCTCTCCTTGGAATAAAAGCTTCTATATTTTTACTGTCAGGTCTGATTTTTGCCGGTATTCTACTTGGAACAAACAGGAACAAATAGTAGTTTTATTTTTCATTCAGGATTAATTAATGCCAGAAAAGAGATTTGATATAAGCAAGAGAAGTTTTGTAAAAAGATGTCTTGCCCTGTCGGCAGGAATTGCTGCATTACCATGTTATGATGTTGTTAATGGTATGTTCAGCGAGGACCAGGAGCTTTACAGAAAACTTGCCATGTTCCAGGAGGAAACTCCAAGAGGAATTATGTGCCGTATCTGTCCGAATGAATGTGTTCTTAAAGAGGGAGAAATAAGTGACTGTCGTAACAGGATTGTAAGAAAATCGAAGCTCTATACCATGGCTTATGGTAATCCATGCTCAGTTAATGTAGATCCTGTCGAAAAAAAACCACTTTATCATTTTCTACCCGGATCGAGAGCATTTTCGATAGCTACTGCAGGTTGTAACCTGGTTTGCCTTAACTGCCAGAACTGGGCTATTTCGCAGACCAGCCCTGATAAAACACGCAATATAAATCTACCTCCTGAAGAGGTTGTCGAAGAGAGTAAAAAGAACAAATGTTTATCAATTGCATATACCTACTCGGAACCTGTTACTTTTTATGAATACGCCTACGAATCAGCTGTAATAGCAAAAGATGCAGGAATAAAAAATATCTTTAAATCAAACGGATATATAAATCCGGAGCCATTAAAACTACTATGTACTGTTATTGATGCAGCCAACATTGACCTTAAGTCTTTCAATGATAATACCTATCTCAAACTTTCCGGTGGCAAGCTTCAACCTGTACTTGACGCTTTAAAAATTTATAAAGATATGGGCGTATGGCTTGAAATTACGAACCTGATAGTACCGACATGGACAGATAATACTGATGAGATAGCCTCAATGTGTAAGTGGTTGGCAGAAAATGGATTTAAAGATACACCTTTGCATTTCAGCCGGTTTTATCCTACTTATAAACTTGAACAATTGCCTCCCACACCTGTTGAAAAGCTGAGAACCGCGGCAAAGATTGCAGCGGAAGAAGGTCTGAAATATGTATATATAGGGAATGTTCCAGGCAATGAAATGGCTGACACAAAATGCCCCGTTTGCGGTAAGATTGTAATTGCCAGGCAGGGTTATCGTATTACTGCCAATAATATTACAGAGGGGAAATGTAATAATTGCAATACAATTATTGAGGGTGTCTGGAACTGATCATACTGCTGAAATGAAAGAATCTGAAGCCAGGTTACGTATAGAAAAACTCCGGAAAGAGATAGAAGAACATAATTATAAATATTATGTCCTTAATAATCCGGTCATTACCGATTTTGAATATGATTTGCTGCTGAATGAACTTGAAACACTTGAAAAAAAATTTCCTTCCCTGGTAACAACGGAATCCCCAACCCAGAGAGTCGGCAGCGATATCAGGAATGAGTTCAGGCAGTATGATCACCAGTATCCGATGTTGTCCCTCGGGAACACATATAATGAAGCTGAGCTGAAAGAATTTACTGATAAAGCTGAAAAAACTTCCGGTGAACCGGTTGAATATGTATGTGAGTTAAAATTCGATGGAGCATCGATCAGTCTGACATACAGGAACGGAAACCTGGAAAGAGCATTGACAAGAGGTGACGGGACAAGAGGTGATGATGTAACTCTAAATGTCAAGACTATCAGGAGTATACCATTAAAAGTGACAGGACGGAATATACCTGAGGAATTTGTTATGAGGGGTGAAATACTTATGCCAGGAGCTGTTTTTGAAAAACTTAATAATGGCAGAATCAAGGAAGAGCTTCCCCCTTTTGCAAATCCTCGTAATGCTGCTTCCGGTACTCTTAAGATTCTTGATCCGAGGGTTGTGGCTTCAAGAGAACTGGACTGCCTGTTTTACTTCCTTTTATCTGAAGATCTGCCGCATAACAAACATTTTGACAATCTGGTTGAAGCGAGAAACTGGGGTTTCAGGGTTTCTGAAAGTATCAGACTTTGCCGTAGTTTCGAGGAGGTGGTTGAGTTTATCAATAACTGGGAATCAAAAAGGAAAGAGTTACCCTTCAATATAGATGGTGTGGTCATAAAGGTCAATTCGCTGGCCCTCCAGCAGAAACTTGGGTATACTGCCAAATCACCACGTTGGGCAATAGCATACAAATACAAAGCTGAACAGGCGCTGACAAGACTATTATCGGTATCGTACCAGGTTGGAAGAACCGGGACAATCACTCCGGTAGCAAACCTTGAACCGGTTTCTCTTGCAGGCACAACAGTAAAACGTGCTTCATTACACAATGCTGATCAGATAGAGATACTTGACCTGCATATAAATGATATGGTTTACGTGGAAAAAGGCGGAGAAATAATTCCTAAAATAGTTGGAGTTGATTATTCTTCCAGAAATGCCAGAAACCTGAAAGTAAAATTCATTACAAAATGTCCTGAATGTGGTACTCAGCTGATAAGAACCGAAGGAGAAGTAAATCACTTCTGTCCTGACTATCTTCATTGTCCACCTCAGATCAAAGGAAGGATAGAACACTTTATCAGCAGAAAAGCAATGGATATTGATGGCCTTGGAGAAGAGACTGTTGATCTTCTTTTTAATAATAAACTAATAAGCAACTATGCTGATCTTTATGACCTGGCGGAAGAACAATTAATACCGCTTGAGAGAATGGGCAAGAAATCAGCATTAAACATTATTAATAGCATAAAGAACTCTAAAACTGTACCTTATAGCCGGTTAATCTATGCATTGGGTATAAGACATGTAGGTGAGACAGTTGCTAAAACAGTATCGGAATATTTCAGGTCGATTGATGAACTGAAAAACGCGACCTTTGAAGAGCTTACCAGCATCCCCGAGATTGGTCCCAAGATAGCCTCAAGTATAATCTCATTTTTTGCCGATAAGGACAATCTTGTGATCATAGACCGTTTGAGGTCAAATGGATTAAACCTTTCCGGAGAGAGTATTAAGCACGATGTAAGTGACCTTCTTAAGGGAAAATCGATACTTATCTCTGGCGTCTTCAGAGTGCATACAAGAGAGGAGTACAAAGAAATTATTGAAAAACACGGCGGAAAGAATTCCACTTCACTATCAGGAAACACATCATTTATCCTTGCAGGAGAAGATATGGGACCCTCTAAGAAAGAAAAAGCTTTAAAACTTGGTATCCCGTTGGTCAGGGAAGATGAATTCCTGAAACTAATTGAAGAAGATTAATAATTTTGCACATGCTTACATTAGTAAAAAACTGTTAGGTTTGTATTATGGAACTCTTCAGGGAGATAAGGTTAAAAATCGGCAATTCCATCCTTTGTAAGAAATCAGGAAAGGCTAAAAGAAAAGTATATTATTCCAATATCAACAGGATAAAAAGTATTGGGATAGTATGGGATACTGCAAAACCTGAGGATTTTGCTATTCTTTCAGAATTTTATCAGAAGATGAATGAGAGAAATATTAATATGACAATCCTTGGATATTATCCTGCGAAGGAACTTCCAGATCAATATACAGCTTTGAGATATCTGTCATGTATCCGAAAGAATGAACTCAATTTTTACTATATCCCAATATCGTCAGAAGCAATCGCTTTTATAAATAAGATGTTCGATGTGCTGATCGATATCAACTTCGGTAGATTATTCCCATTATCTTATGTTTCAACCCTCTCGAAAGCCAGTTTCAAAGTAGGACTTTTCGATACCGGATCAGACAGTAATAACTTTGATCTAATGATTGAATTAAAAAAACCGGTTTCTGTCAGGGATTACCTTAACAATGTAGTTCATTATCTTGAAATGATAAATTCAGGGGCATCCCCTGAGACTGACAAACAATAAATATGAAAAAATTCAGAGGTACAGGTGTAGCCATAGTAACACCTTTTAAGAATGATTCAAGTATTGATTTAGCAGCAATGGGCCGTGTTATTAATCATGTAATTAACGGAGGAGTTAATTATATTGTTGCTATGGGGACCACCGGAGAGACCTCAACTCTGAGTAAAGACGAACGGCAGGCTCTGATATCCTATATTGTTGAGGCAATAGATGGACGTATACCACTTGTTGCGGGGATTGGTGGTAATAACACCCAGGAAATAATAAGCATTATCAGGGAACTTAATCTTGAAGGGGTGGATGGTATCTTATCCGTTGCCCCATATTATAATAAACCGAGTCAAAAGGGTATCTTTCAGCATTTTAAAGCTATAGCAACCTGTAGTCCCTTACCTGTTATTATATACAATGTACCTGGAAGGACCTGTTGCAATATCAGCTCCGATACATGTCTGGAACTAGCTCATGAATTTGAAAATATTGTTGCTATAAAAGAGGCTTCCGGTGATCTGGCTCACATCATGAGGATAATAAAAAGTAAACCCGATAATTTCCTGGTAATCTCAGGTGATGACATGCTTACCCTGCCCATTATGGCGGCGGGAGGAGCCGGGGTTATTTCAGTTCTTGCAAATGCTTATCCTGCACAATGCAGTGAAATGGTAAATCACCTTCAAAAGAACAACTTCAAAGCTGCCCGTGATATACAGTTTCGTTTCATAGAAGTAATAGAATTGCTGTTTGCTGATGGAAATCCTGCTGGTATAAAGGCATTTTTAAGTATAATAAACCTATGCAGCAATACTCTCAGGTTACCACTGGTCCCGGTGAATCGAACTGTCTTCAGCAGGATACAAAAGGCAGTTGAAGAAATTGGGTGAGGTATTTTTTAAACATTTGGGTTTGCAGGTTGAGCACCCGGGGCTCCTGCCGTCTGCTGAGCTCCGTGACAATGCTTATATTTCTTCCCGCTACCACAAGGACACGGATCATTTCTGCCCACTTTCTTATCTACTCTGACTGGTTCTGTTTTCCTGTCCTTGTCCTGAGGGCTGCCCCCTCCTGAATTATACTGAGAGATATCATCTTTAGATGTTCTCAGGTTCTCTATTTGCCTTCTTCTTTGAGCCTCTTTAACCTGATCCGGATCCTGTGTAGGGATATAACCCTTCATCAAGGTGCTTACAACATCCTTATTGACTTTCTCAAGCATAGTCTTAAACAGCTCGAAAGATTCAAACTTGTATATCAGAAGAGGATCTTTCTGTTCATAAGTGGCATTCTGAACTGATTGTTTTAGTTCATCCATTTCACGAAGATGGTCTTTCCATGCTTCATCGATTGTTGCCAGAACAACCGTCTTTTCATAGGCTTTTGATAGCTCTTTTCCTTCTGATTCAGCTGTTACCTTTAGGTTAGTTACTACCTGAAATACCCTTACACCATCTGAAATGGGCACTACAACATTTTCATATACATGCGACATTCTCTCGTATACATCTTTCAGCACCGGATATGCCTGCTTCGATATTGCTTCAACCTTTCTCTTATAAGTATCCAGCACTTTCAGATATATTTTGTCGGTTATTTCCCGGGTATTCTCTTTTGAGAATTCGGATGAAGAAACTGGTGAATCTATTGAAAATGAACGTATGAGGTCAAACTCAAATCCTTCAAAATCACCTATTGAATAGTATGTATCCACAACATTTTCAGTAACATCAAACATTGAATTTGCAACATCCACACTTAATCTCTCCCCGAGCAAAGCATGGCGTCGTTTCTTATAGATAACCTCCCGTTGCGAGTTCATCACGTCATCATATTCAAGAAGACGTTTCCGAATGCCAAAATTATTCTCCTCTACCTTTTTCTGTGCCCTTTCAATTGATTTTGTTATCATTGAGTGCTGTATCATCTCACCTTCCTTAAGGCCTAGGCTATCCATTATTCCTGCTATTCTTTCTGATCCGAAAAGTCTCATCAATTCATCTTCAAGCGATACAAAGAACTGAGAGGATCCCGGATCACCCTGTCTGCCTGATCTGCCCCGCAGCTGTCTGTCAACCCTTCGTGATTCATGACGTTCAGTACCAATAATGGCAAGTCCTCCTGCCTTTTTAACCTCTTCCGAGAGTTTTATATCTGTACCACGTCCGGCCATATTGGTAGCTATGGTGATTGTACCGGGTTTACCAGCTTCTGCCACTATTTCGGCTTCCCTTTGGTGTAACTTTGCATTAAGAACATTATGCTTTAATCCCTTCATTTTAAGCATTCTGCTCAGCAATTCAGAAATTTCGACGGATGTTGTACCAACAAGAACTGGTCTTCCCTGACGATTCATCTCTGATATTTCATCTATTACAGCATTATATTTCTCCCTTTTGGTTTTATATATGATGTCTTCCCTGTCGTCCCTGACAACCGGCTTATTGGTTGGTATTACAACAACATCAAGTTTATAAATATTCCATAATTCTCCTGCTTCTGTTTCAGCAGTACCTGTCATACCTGCTAGTTTATGGTACATCCTGAAGTAATTCTGAAGCGTAATAGTAGCATATGTCTGTGTTGCAGCTTCAACTTTAACATTCTCTTTAGCTTCAATAGCCTGATGAAGCCCATCGGAGTATCTTCTTCCCTCCAGTATTCTTCCGGTTTGTTCATCAACGATCTTTACTTTGTTGTCCATCACAACATACTCCACATCAAGGTCGAATAGTGTCCATGCCTTAAGCAATTGAGTCATTGTATGAACTCTTTCAGATTTAACTGAATAATCCTGAAGAAGTTCATCTTTTAATCTCAGTTTCTCCCTTTCATTTTTCTCTGATTTCTCAAGTTCTGCTATTATGGATCCGACATCCGGTAAAATGAAAAAGCTGGCATCCTCAACCGAAGTAGATATAAGATCAAGTCCATTCTCAGTCAGTTCTATTGAATTTGCCTTTTCATCAATAATAAAATAGAGATCATCTGTCACTTTGTGCATGTCTTTGCTATTATTCTGCATGTAGAAGTTTTCTGTCTTCTGCATTAATGACCTATTTCCCTCTTCGCTCAGGAACTTAATTAAGGCATTATTTTTTGGTAATCCTTTAAATGCCCGCAACAGTAGTTTTCCTCCCTCTTCTGTTTTTTCCTCTGCTATTAGACGTTTAGCATCTGCAAGCACCTGTGTGACAAGTTTTTTCTGTGCCGCCACCAATTTTTCGACCTTTGGTTTAAGCTCATCGAATTGTTGTGTATCACTTTTGGCAGTTGGTCCGGAAATAATCAGAGGAGTACGTGCGTCATCAATGAGAACCGAGTCTACCTCGTCAACAATGGCATAGTGGTGTTTACGCTGAACAAGATCTTCAGGATTTATTGCCATGTTATCTCTAAGGTAATCGAATCCGAATTCATTATTGGTACCGAATGTAATATCAGCGTTGTAAGCTTTCCGTCTGTCAGCAGAATTTGGTTGATGTTTATCAATGCAATCGACAGTCAGACCATGAAATTCATACATGGGGCCCATCCATTCTGAGTCACGTTTTGAAAGATAATCGTTAACTGTTACGATATGCACACCCCTGCCGGCAAGTGCATTAAGAAAGACCGGTAATGTGGCAACAACAGTTTTCCCCTCACCGGTTGCCATCTCTGCAATCTTCCCTTTATGCAGGGCAACTCCCCCTATAAGCTGAACATCATAATGTACCATATCCCACACTATCTCATTACCGCCTGCAATCCACGTATTATTCCAATAGGCTTTGTCACCTTTTACATTAATGCTTTCCCTTGTAGCAGCAAGATCCCTGTCATACTGCATGGCAGTAACCTCAAGTATACTATTCTCCTTGAATCTTCTTGCAGTCTCTTTCATAATCGCAAATGCAACAGGGACAGACTGATCTAGTATCTCCTCAAGCTTATTATCTATATGCTTTTCAATCTTATCAATCTGAGAGTATATCTCCTCCTTATTATAAACATCTTCTTCTTTTTCAGCTTTTTCTTTGAGTGATTTTATTTCTTTCTCATCCTCCTCAATATACATAAGTATCTCCTTCTTCAGTTCCTGGGTTTTATCTCTTAACTGATCATTCGAGAGATCTTTCAGCTTTTCAAATTCAATGTGTACTTTTTCGACATGTGGATTAATCTCTTTCAGATCCTTTTCATACTTATTACCCAGAAATAATCCCAGGATTTTTGTTATAATACTCATTTTAATCTGATTTACAGAATTTCAAAATTCATGCAAAATTAACCTATTTTTCCGATAACAGAATGTAAATACCGGTACAATATAAGAGGTTCTTACAAAAGAATATATTTAATAATTCTTCTGCTGTTGTTGCGTTGCAGAACAATCAGGTAAACACCCTGTGGCTGTTCACTAATATCAATGGGAAGAATGTCACTACTGTCAGTCCTGCCACTTTTTATCAGGGTTCCTGTTGAATTATAAATATTGTATATGTAGGGTTCTGAACCTCTTTCCGGATTTTTAATCATTATAAGCCCTTTCCCGGGATTGGGGTATATAACAGCAGTTTCAAAACCGGTATCATCAACCTTATCAATAACAGGACCAATATGCAGATCTTCTATTGCCCATCCCCATCCATTGGCCAGGGGATCAGAATAAAGCCGGAATCTGAAAAGAATTGTATCACCTGCTGAAATGCTTGATGAGACTTTCGGAAATATCGTCCTTCGGATCATCATTGATTCCTTACCAATATAGGTTGAGTTCATATCATCAATTGCACTGTTATAAGCTGTTTCCCATGATTTATAATACCTCGAATCATATCCGTCAAACAAGGGTTGCCATGTATTACCATAGTCACCTGATGTTTCAACAACCACATAATCGTAATAATCCTCAGAACCAAAGTCAGAGCCCTCTTCTCCCGGCTCTACCAGTACCAATTCCAGAAAACTGATTATCATGCCATTAGCATCAAACTTAACCGGATGGCGGAGCATGGTTGAAAAATTGAGTTCTCCCCCTGCTGTTCCGGGGCTTTCATATGGATGCTCAGAATGTAATCCATAACTTGTAAAATTGTTCGGTTTGCTAATTCCGAATCCTACATTGAAGAAATCATCTGCAGCATCAGCAAAGTCAGTTGAATAACTATCAACAACTGTACCTATATCCTCAATTCTGACAGAGTAATAGCCCTCTGCAGGAATTGTTTTACTATTCACATTTGATGCTTTATCGTATGCAGTAATCCGATAGCATAGAGAATCACCTCCTTCCAGATAAAGAGAACCTGCATTTATAGTTGTACTAAAAAGTGAGTCGGCTGAAGCGTTAAGACCAGCAAACATGGCAGGACCATCATTCACCTTATATTCAATAAATACTGTATCTATCCCAAAGTTATCTGAAGCCTGAGCTTCAAATCTTATGGTATCAACCAGATCAAAATAGTATTCGGCAGGTTTATGAGTTATAACAGGTTTTACTGTATCCACACCTATATATACATTATACCTGTACTTGTCGATATATGATGGAGACCGATACATTCTCAGGAAATGATCCTCAACATACATGTAATATTCAAGTTTTGCTTCGTAGTAAGGTATCTGGATGGTCGCACTATAGTTATCATCTGAAAGAGGAGAACTCATAAACAGAGTATCACTCGTAGCAAAATCATCAAAAGACCATACCAGTCCTACCTGATCCCTGTTATAAGTTGTATCAGATAATATTGATGCAGCTATGTTTATCTCCGACAGATGTTCCTCAGTATCAGGAGGATTGTCATGAACAAACCTTGTATTTACCCAACCCATATCACCCAGCATCGACATAGTAATATGACCGGGATTATGTATTGCTTCTCCCTTGTCAATAAAAGGTGTCATCAAAGCGTCAATATCCTGATAAGTTTCTTCATCAAGATGAGCAATGCTTGATCCTGCATCATATGAAGATGGAGAATAAAGTTTAACTCTGTCTCCTGAATAATAATCCCTTAATAAGGGACCGTTGAAATATATTCCTCCACTGGTAATCTGGTCTTTTAATTCAGGTGATGGGTTTTCAAAAAGGAGTGTATCAATCAAATTCTGACCTTCGGTATTTTCAACAAACACATCATAGATCAAAGGACGTGAATCTGTTGTTCCCCACATCCCTGTTGAAGCATCAGCATACATACTGTCAAAAAAACCAAGTCCGTGTACTATTTCATGAATAATAACTGTTACAAGGTCATATTGTGTTGTCGGAGTATTCCCGTCAGTACCCACATACCAGTTTATACCTGTATTGATGTTAATATAAATATCTCCTGATGTATCGTGGTTAAGCTTCTCGCCATAAATTCTTTCAGCAAGAGCAACAGGGTAATATGCATCGGGATAAAATGCATTTATCTCCCGTCCGTCAGCATATCCTCCCGTTGATGAATTTGCCAGTACACCTGATTCCAGAGTGGCTGAAGTAACTGCGATAGTCATATTAAGATCGGCAGGTAAAATTGATTCCAGTATTAAAACAGCATAATTAACTGCTGTTTTTCCCCACGCAGGAACATCGGAGTAATATACAGTTATTTTGGCACTGATACCCTTTTCAGCCTTCGCCCTGAAGAACTCTTTTGGAGGAGGTATATATATTCTTTTTACTTTACTTCCGGCATAACATACCCCGGTAATCTCTTTATTCTTAACAAGATCCTGCGGATACGACTTTACAGTTGATATCAGGAATATAAGTCCGGTAAAAAAGATCAGCTTCTTCATTAAATTATAGTGGTTGTTTCACAGGATTTTGTAGTAATCATTCTAAATGTTCAGACTGGTAAATAAATATATTAAAGTAGTTTTATATGTTTTTATATTAACATATTTACCTGGTATCCTGTTCAATATTCAGTAATTCTTCAATCTTATTTATCATATCATTCACGCTAAAAGGCTTTGAATAAACCGCATCTGCTCCAAGAGCTTTTGCCAGGTTCAGATAACTTCCCGGACCAGCCTTACCTCCACCCGATATAGCGATTATTTTAATTGATGGTTTCAGTTCACGCATCCTCATTATTACTTTCAGTCCATCCTCTTCAGGCATTATCAGGTCAGTAATCACAAGATCTGTCAGTGAAGGCTTGAAGTGTGTAATGGCATCCTTACCATTATCAGCTTCAAGAACTGTAAATCTTCGTCTGCTTAGTGAGACTTTCAACATGGTTCTAAGCTCATTATCATCTTCAACTATCAGAATACCAGGCATATATAATTTATAATTTATAATTTATGATTTATATTTATATTTTATTTTCAGAAGCGCTAATAATTATTAACCGATAGACAGATTGATTGCATTTATTATTTCTCTTAGAGAAACAGGTTTGAGAAGGTGTTGAGAAATTATTCCCGAATTTACCAGTTTTTCATTTAACAGATCCTGATCAGAATCAGATAACCAGATACATGGTATTTTCTTATCCTTTTGAATCAAGAGATTAATCAAATCATCAGAATTAATATGTTCTGCATCGCTCATATATATGATAAGATCCGGTTTATTCTTATTATCCGGTATTGTTCTGATAAGGTTTTTATTATCTGAGATTATTGTCAGCTTATATCCTGCACTTTCGAGGGCAAGGGATAAAATACGTGATTCATGTTTATTTCCTGTAATGAATAGTATCTTTTTATTTTTTACTTGTGTTGATGAAAGTGGAGTATAATATCTTGAAACAGGTAAATATACATTAAAAACAGAACCCTCATGTAATTTGCTGGAGACGAGTATCTCTCCACCCATTTCCGAAATAATTCCATGAACTACCGATAATCCTAATCCTGATCCCTTTCCTACTTCACGTGTAGTAAAAAAAGGCTCAAATATTCTCTGCAATTGTGATGGATCCATGCCCTTTCCTGTATCTTTTATGCGAATAATTACATACTCTTCTGCAACAATATCAGTATTCAGCTCTTTTTGTACCTCCTCATCCGTTACAAGATCCAGGTCAACAAAAACCATGCCTCCCCTCTCTTCAAATGCCTGAATGGCATTAGTCATAAGATTAAGGAATACCCTGAATAACTGGGTAGGATCAGCCAGAACAGGATATTTTCCCCTTGTGATATTATTTTTAATCCTGATACCTTTTGGAGCAGCAGATCTTATGAACCCTATTGTTTCCTTCAGAATATCATAGACATTTATAATCACTTTTTCCTGTTCTATCTGCCTGCTAAATGCAAGTATCTGGCTTGTCAGGGATCTGGCTTTAGATACAGACATCAATATTTTCCTTACATTTTCAGCTGATTGTGAAGACTCAGGAAGGTCATTCTGTAACAATTCAGAATAACCGGATATTGTTGCCAGTATATTATTGAAATCATGTGCAATGCCACCTGCAAGTGCTCCTATTGTTTCGAGCTTCTGTGCCTGAAGTAATCTGTTCTCAAGCATAAGTTCACGGGATGAGTCCTCAAATGAGAAATCGATGAAATAAGGATTTGACATATCGTCGACAACCATAAAGGCACTTATGCGGCATACTATTTCTCCGCCTTTGAATGTATTGAGTGAGACTCTTCCAAAGGATTTTGGTTTACCATCCAATAATTGCTGAAGGTGCAGATCAAATAATCCCTCCTCAGAATAATAATTACGAAGGGTTTTATTTATTAAATAATCTGTATCATCACAATCCATTATCAGGAGAAATGCTTTATTGGCATGCATCATTGTACCATCAGGACCACACCTTAAGAAGCCTATTGGTAAATTTGTTTCGAATCTTCTTAGCTCCTCTTCTTTTGATGAGGCTTTTCTCTCCGTCAGTTTAAAATCAGTTATATCGAATGTTTCAGCCAGAAGATGTGTTATTTCTCCTGATTCTATCGGAATTGGGCGGAAAATAACTTCGAAATACCTTTTACCTGACTGCGGTATATTAAAAGAGGCTTCATATTTGATTGTATTTCCTGCAAAGCACTTATCAATATTATTCTTAATAACATTGTTAAAAATATCATTACCCCACACATCTGCCAGTGATCTGCCCACAATTGATTGTTCTATTCCTTTATGGGCATTACAAAAAGCTTCATTAACCTTCTCATAAACATACTCCTTGTTAATGATACTGATCATCGACCTGGAGTTCTTCAGTATATGATCTGAAAATAGTTTTTCCTGTGCGAGAAAATTCAGGAATTCATTCTGACCCGATATATTATTATTTTGCTCCAAGCCACTAATATTTAAACATATACAGATCCTGTAGAATTAATTTATATCAAGATTAAATGCTTTTCTGAAATCACTCAGAACAGGATATTTGCCCTGCATGTAATTATATTTCTGTTCATCAGTATATGGCATTTCATTAGCTTCACTAAGATCAACAGAAGTTTCAATGTCGAGATCACGGATCATAAACTTTGTTTCGAGGAATCCTGTGAGCTTAGGTTTATAATCCTGAATAAACAGGTCCCTCTGGGCAGCGTTACTCAGATGAATTCTGATAGTGTGTTCATCCTCCATCTCCGGCTGAATTGATTTAAACATACTTACTATTCTTGTACCCTCCCCTTTCAGTTTATCAACAAATTCCTGCCAGGCTGCTGAGAATGCGTCTGATGAAAACTCAATCCTTCCTTCCGCACTCTTTTCATTACTTATACTATCATTAAGATCATTAGACTTCTCCATTACTTTACTGTTATCAGAAATAACCTCCTTTATGGAAAAACTCCTTGTAGGTTTTTCAATTACAGGTATATGTTTACTTTGTGAAGGGCTCTTTTCGTCAGGAAGAGTTTTTTCCTGTTCTACAGCTTTCCTGCTAATCTCTGATTTGGGAGGAGGAGAAATTTCCCGGTTGATATTATTCTGATTATTTATATTATTCTTTTTTTTTTCGATTTCCCTGTCAGACTCACCATTGAGTCTGCATAATTTTATCAGTGCCAGTTCAGTATGGAGCCTGGCATTATTGCTGTTTTTATAGTAAATGTCACATGTACTTCCTATTTCCAAAGCCTTGTAAAGAAAATCCACTGAACACTCTTCAGCCTGCTGCAGGTATCTTTTCTTTACAGAAGGAGTTGTTTCGAGAAGGTCTATTGTTACCTGGTCCTTACTAACAAGAAGATCGCGAAGATGACTATTCAGGCCTGTAATAAAATTATGCCCGTCAAATCCTTTTTCCAGTATCTCATTGAAAGTCATTAAAACAGAAGACACATCACCTTTCAGAGCAGCATTAACACATTTGAAATAATAATCATAATCCAGGATATTAAGATTTTCAATCACATCCCTGTAATTAATTTTCTTACCGCACAAACTTACAATCTGGTCAAATATCGACAGAGCATCCCTCAGGGCGCCATCGGCTTTTTGTGCAATGATATGCAGAGCCTCCTCTTCCGCATCAACAGACTCATTATCAGCAACATATTTGAGCCTTTTAACAATATCTCCGATTTTTATCCTGTTAAAATCAAATATCTGGCACCTGGACAGTATTGTTGGGATGATCTTGTGCTTTTCGGTGGTGGCAAGAATAAAAATTGCATGAGGTGGCGGTTCTTCAAGGGTTTTCAGAAAGGCATTGAAAGCTGATGCAGACAGCATATGAACCTCATCGATAATATATATGCTGTATCTGCCTATCTGAGGTGGTATTCTAATCTGGTCATTTAGGCTTCTGATATCCTCCACCTTATTGTTCGATGCTGCATCCAGCTCATGTATATTGAATGATCTGAGGGTATTGAAGGAGATACATGATTCACATTTATCACAGGCTTCTCCATCCTCCCTCAGGTCATTACAGTTTATAGTCTTGGCAAGTATCCTGGCACATGTTGTCTTACCCACACCACGTGGTCCGCAGAAAAGGTATGCCTGGGTAAGATGTTTGTTTTTTATTGCATTTTTCAGTGTATTTGTGATACTATCCTGCCCTACTACCATATCAAAGGTAGCGGGACGGTATTTACGGGCTGAAACGATAAAATTCTCCATAAATAATTGACTCTCCGACCGGAATATTATTTAGCTACAAATATAATAAAAAGCAGAGCACGTGGGGTGAGTGTTGAAAATATTAGATAAATGACACGAATGGAAAAGAAAATCACCGGTTTATATTGATGCCGGCAGACACATTTCAACATAATATTTTTTGTTTAAATGAAAATAATTGTACTTTTGCGAGCCAAAATAATTTAAAATTAAGATCTAAAAAATTATGTTAAACCATTACGAAACCGTTTTCATTGCAACTCCCGTTTTGTCTGAACAACAGATGAAGGAAGCGGTACTAAAATTCAAGAAGGTCATTACCGACAACGAAGGTGAGATCGTTCATGAAGAGAACTGGGGCCTGAAAAAACTGGCCTATCCTATTCAGAAAAAATCAACAGGTTTTTACTATCTCATTGAATTCAAGGGGCCTGGAACTATTGTTGAGAATCTTGAGGTACAATATCGACGTGATGAGAGAATCATCAGGTTCCTGACTTTCAGGATGGAAAAATTTGCAGTGGAATATGCTGAAAAGAAGAGAAGGCAGAAAGAATCAGAAGTAAAAAAGGAGGAATAAGATATGGCACAGAATGAATCAGAAATAAGATATTTGACTCCACCGACAGTAGAGGTCAAAAAAAAGAAATACTGCCGTTTTAAGAAAAACAGGATCAAGTATATCGATTATAAGGATCCTGAATTCCTTAAGAAGTTCCTCAACGATCAGGGTAAGATACTGCCTCGCAGGATTACAGGGACATCTCTTAAATATCAGAGGAAAGTGGCAAAAGCTGTTAAGAGAGCACGTCATATTGCGCTTCTGCCTTACGTTACTGACCTTTTAAAATAAGGAGGAGAGAATATGGAAATTATATTACTTCAGGATGTCCATAAACTAGGGCACAAAGACGACCTGGTTAATGTAAAAGATGGTTATGCCGGGAATTACCTTATTCCACAGGGCTTTGCTATAGCAGCTACCCCCTCAGCAAAAAAGATGCATGCTGAAAACCAGAAGCAGAGAGCACATAAGGAAGAAAAGATTAAGGAAGCTGCACAGGAAGTGGCCGATAAGATGGCTGGCCTGAAATTAACTATCGGGGCTAAAACAAGTTCATCAGGTAAAATATTTGGTTCTGTTAATACTATCCAGATTGCTGAAGCACTTAAGGAAAAGGGATTTGAGATTGACCGTAAGAACATCTCCCTGCATAACGAACAGATCAAGGAGATCGGTAACTACAAAGCTGACATAAAGCTCCACCGGGAAGTAAGCGTGGAGATAGATTTTGAAATTCTGGCAGAATAATCTGCCAGGAGATATCCTTACAAGGGACATAGCATTTTTATAAGCATGTCCCTTTTTTATTCCATATTATATCTTGTCAGAAACAGTAAATTGTTAATAATTATCATGGTAGTCATACCGACGTTCATATTTAAGATCGGACAGGACAGCCGCATTGACTCTTATAGTGAATGTCCACATTTTCATATAACCTATCGGATACCAGCTGAATCCCATATTCCAGCAGTGGAGATCACGGGTTATCATTAACTGGGTAGTAGTTATCTTCTTTTGTTTGAAATCATAACCAGTATTATAATTAATCTTGGTTTTCTTTGTCAGGGTGACATTTCCGCCTGCTGAAAGTGTATGTGATACTGATCCTATCTCTCCGGGTCTTTTAAAATTCATAGTGTAGTTATATCTTATTCTCATAGACCAGGGGACATCAAACTCAGCATATCCGAATTCATCAAATCCTGCAGGTACAGTTGAAACTGTTCTGGTACCCGTCCTCTGTGCATCCGGACTATTCGATGGCCGTGATGGTGCCTGTGTCGTAGTTGACTTCTTATTACCCTTTAGAAGGTCACTGAGACTGAAATCAAGACTTATAGAAAATTGTGTCATACGAAGAAGCTTTCCGCTCTGGTCGAAATAAAAGGTTGCTATTTGTCTATCCAGTGAGTCAAGACCGTAAATCGAAAAACTGCTGCCTGCTGAAATACCAACCTTTTCAAGAAGTGTGGTTCTCAAAGTCATGGCAACAGGAGACCATGGCATTGAATCAGCGAAAATATTATATGATGTTGAAACTTGAAAATTATCGATCAGCTTAACATTCTTACTTTTCCCTGTTGTATCCCCGCGCTCAAAAACTTTTGCTTCAAGGATGTTATTTATACTGAATGAAACATTACCACTCTTTTTTGATAATGAAGGTGTCCCATACAAATTTCCCGAACCGTCAAAAATTGAGTACTCTCTGGTTCTTCCACTTGTATCCTGCTGTACATCGTAATACATTTTAGAGCTTAAACCGTCAAAATAGGGAACAAATCCAAAACTTACCGATGGTTTGATCACATGTCTGATTGCATCCACCCTCGAATTTGGATTTACAAAATCGAAAATGCCAAATATCTGAGGACTGTACCCTGCACTTATCGAAGGATTGATTGCATGACCATAAAAGAAACCCGTAAGTGTATCAGTAATAACCTTTTCATTGTCGGCATCCCATCTTCGTATGTATTTTTTAGTGTACCCGACCCCTTTATATGATAACGTTGGTGATATTGAGAAGTTCCTGAAGGGTCGTATCATCAAGCTCACTGGAACTTCATGTTTGAAGCCATTTTTCATATTATCCCATACCTTGTTGGTAAACAGAATACTGTCCTTAGTACTGATCTGATTATCAAGTGATGATGTATACTGAAATGATACTTCATGCCACCATTTCTTTGTTGTACTGTTTTTCCCCTTAAGAGGATAAATTCTTGAGGTATTGAAACTGAATTTAGGCAGATTCAGGGTTACATCATTTGTCCTTACATTCTGGCTATGATTCATACTGACAGACATATTAAAAGGTGTTCCTGCCCAGCTCCGTGAATAGCTGATACTCGATTGTTTTGTTGTGGTAACATGCTGGTTCAGGTCATAACTGTTTTCCCTGTCATAACCTGAAGAACTCATATTAACACTTGCTGAAAATCTTGTTCCGGGCCTTGCCTTCGGACTCTGGCTAAAAGTCCATGTGAGCCTGTAATTTGATTGCTTCTTATAATCAGCAAGCCCCTTATGCCCGGTTACATTATTTGCATAACTGAATGAAAAATTACCACTATACTTATATTGTTTATTATAGCTGGTCTGTGCATTAAAAAGCCATGAACCGTTGGTAAAAATATTTCCCATGAGGGTCAGGTCGAAATAATCGTTCAATGCAAAATAATATCCACCATCTGTAAGTGCATAACCCCTTGCCTCCTCATAATGAGGCTTTGGTATCAGAATACCGGATGCTGCTGCTTTTGTCTGGATAGGGAAATAGCCGAAGGGAAGATATAAAGGTAATGGAACTCCCTCCAGGACAAGATATCCGGGTCCGGAAATTATCTTTTCCCCCGGATATACCTTTGCTTTTTTCAATGCAATGTAATAATGAGGAGTATCGGCATCACATGTTGAATATGTACTTTTATAGATATTTGATGTTCCGTCCTCAAGAAGCTTAGTGACCTGGCTATGTAAAAGACCCTCCTCCTGTTGAGTGATAATATTCTTAACAATTGCTTTTTTTGTTTTGAAGTTATATCTGAGTGTATCTGCTTCAAATTCCTCAGAACCCGATTTGAAATATGGTTTCCCAGTTACCTGGCCTGTAGTATCCTTTATACCGACAGCATATATTTCATTATTATCCATATTAAAAACAACAGAATCAGCTTCTATGAGAATATCACCATAGTTAACCTCTACCTGTTTTATAAGTGTTACTTTTCGGTTAATGAGATCATTTATCTTCTGTCCGGCTGCTTTATATATCACCTGCTGTTCAATAGCATCAGGAGATATTTTTTTAAGGTTTGTGATCGTATCAGCCAAAGGGATATTCTCCCGTACCAGTGTTATGTCGGGATCTGAAATATTTTCCTGAGAATACAATAAAGTAAAACGGACCATTACCAGGAGCATTACAAGGAACCGTTTTTCTTTCAAATAATACAACTTAAATACTATTTTTGTACAGTTTTTGTTTGATTCTGGGATGTTAGCGGCAAAACTATTAAAAAAACGCGAACCAAACATGGGTACTTTATTTAAAAACGGAAAACATAATCCGGTTAATATATATGCAGCAGCTATATTTCTCATTTTTATAATAAGCCCATGCGATGCCAGAGTGCAATTAACTGGCACTGAATCTGAAAAAAAATGGATAATTGTTATTGACCCGGGTCATGGAGGCAAGGATTCAGGAGCACTCGGATCATTCAGCAAGGAAAAGGATATAAATCTTTCAATATCTTTAAAAACAGGTAATTACCTCGAAAAGAACCTGGACAACGTTACTGTAATCTATACAAGGAAGGATGATTCTACTGTTGACCTGATTGATCGACCCAAGATCGCAAATAAGAATAAAGCAGATCTCTTTATTTCCATACATTCTAACTGGGCAAAGGTAAAGAGTGTTACCGGTGCAGAGACCTTTGTGATGGGACATACCAAAGACGAAGCTAACCTTCAGGTAGCAATGAAGGAGAATGAGGTAATATTACTGGAAGAGGACTATACTACAAAATATGCGGGATTTGATCCCAAGTCACCTGAATCATATATAATGTTCACTCTTACACAAAATGTCTACCTGGAGCAGAGTACCGAGCTTGCGGCCAAGATCCAGAATCAATTCAATGTAAGGATTAACAGAAAGGATCGTGGAGTTAAACAGGCTGGTTTCTGGGTTTTGTACAATACGGCTATGCCGAGTGTACTTATTGAGACCGGTTTTATTACGAATACTGAGGAAGAAAAATATCTGAATTCACAGCAGGGGCAGGATTACCTGGCATCAGCTATATTCAGGGCATGCAGGGACTATATAAATGAAATAGATCTCATGAGTGAGATCTCAGCTGTCAAGGATACGGAACAACCTGCAAGAACTCCTGACGGTAACCCTGATTTAACTAACAAGCTTGTTTTCATGGTACAGATAGCAACAGCCGGTTCCCGAACAGAAATTAAACCTGGAAACTTTAAAGGGCTTACAGATATTATTGAAATTCCTGTCCAGAACAGATATAAATATGCCACAGGGATCTTTTCCGAATACAAGGAGGCTGTGGAACACAGGAAAAAAATAGAAACTATCTATCCTGATGCATTCGTAATTGCAGTAAAAGACAACAAAATATTACCTTTACAGCAGGCATTGGAGCTAAAAAGAAAATAATAATGATTAAAATCTCAAACGAAATCAAGGTTGGTATAGTTACACTGTTGACTATTGTTGTATTCATATGGCTATATAATTTCCTGAAAGGAAAAGATCTTTTCAAGAATACAACATACTATTACTGTGTTTATGACAGAATAGGGGGACTTGCTGAATCGAGTCCTGTTGAGATTAACGGCTATAAGGTAGGTGTGGTACAATCAATAGAGTTTCTGGATGAAACCAGCGGTAAGCTTGTTGTGACATTTTCTGTGGGCAGAGATTTCAAACTTCCGAAGAACACGATTGCTGAGATTGTTCCTGTATCGATTATTGCCGGAATGAAGGTACAGTTTCTTTTTGGAGCCGGACCGGATACATATTCCTCGGGTGACACAATCCCGGGACGCCTTACGGAATCTTTGCTGACAACAATTGAAACAGAACTTTTTCCTGTAAAAAAACGTATAGAGGATCTGCTTGATGTTCTCGATTCAGTAATTGTTTCCATTGATGAAATATTGTCTCCTGATTTCAGAAGAAATTTTGAGAGATCAGTTCAAAACCTTGGAAATATAACAGGGAGTATTGATAATATACTGGGATCAAGAGAGAAAGAACTTAAAACAACACTTGACAATATTGCAAGGTTTTCACAGATGCTGTCAGATAATTCTGAAAATATGGGCAGTGCAATACATAACCTGAAATCAGTCACAGATACAATTGCTGCTGCAGATATTTATACCTCTGTCGCAGACCTGAAAACAAGCCTTGAAAATACTTCCCTCCTTCTTGAAAACCTGAATGAGGGTAAGGGAAGTGCCGGACAATTACTGGTAAACGATACACTTTACATGAATCTCTCCTCGAGTCTTGAGAATCTGAACCTGCTTTTAGAGGATCTGAAGGCAAATCCAAAGCGTTATGTTCACTTTTCTCTTTTCGGGAAAAAATAAATATTCATTTAGTTTCATTTTTATAAAATTCAGTGTATCTTGATCTTGAAAATAATTAAAAGAACCAATGTCAAAATTGTGGTAATATTTTATCCTTTATGTTAATTTTTGAGTAACATGCCATAACAAATTGTATTACACCACCAAAACGAAAAATTAATTTATAACATACTGATATTAAGATTTCTACATAATTAAAAAATATTTATTTATATAAGTTACTGACCCAGAAAAACATATACTTTTTTTGTAAAAATCAAGTAAAAAAAATTTTTTTTTTAAGTTTTTTTTTTACAAATATTGCTATCTGAATCAGATTGAGGATAACCCTGAAATTAATTAATAATTTAAATGAACAAAACACATCATGACGTATGGAATAACTGTCTGAAAATTATTAAAGATATCATTCCATCTGTCAGCTTTAAAACATGGTTTGAACCAATTATTCCCTTAAAACTGGAAAACAATGTACTTACTATTCAGGTACCGAGTCCCTTTTTTTATGAGTACCTTGAAGAGCAATATATTGACATCCTCAGAAAAACACTCAGGAGAGAGATTGGTAATGATGCAAAGCTAGAATATAACGTCGTGATGGAAAATGCTATCTATTCCGATGGCAAACCATATACTGTAAGGTATCCCTCAAGAAATAAGACAGATCTGCATAATAAGCCGGTACAGGTTCCCTTTGATGTAACTCAGCCATCAATTAGAAATCCATTTGTAATTCCCGGGATCAAGAAGGTCCATTTTGATCCGAAGCTTAATCCCGACTATAACTTTAACAACTATGTCGAAGGGGAATGTAACAGACTGGCAAGGTCTGCAGGTATTGCTGTTGGAAATAATCCAGGCGGTACTGCTTTTAATCCACTGATGATATATGGTGATTCGGGCCTGGGAAAAACACATCTCGCACAGGCAATCGGGATTCTGGTAAAAGAGAAACATCCTGACAAGATTGTCCTTTATGTCAATGCAAATAAGTTCCAGACCCAGTTTGTAGAATCTGTCAGAAACAATAACAAGAATGATTTCCTGCATTTTTACCAGATGATAGATGTTCTCATTCTTGATGATGTACATGAATTTGCAGGTAAGGAAAAGACCCAGGACACATTCTTTCATATTTTCAACCATCTGCATCAGTCAGGCAAACAGCTTATCCTGACATGTGATAAACCACCGGTTGATCTACAGGGTTTGGAGCAAAGGTTACTCTCAAGATTTAAATGGGGACTCCAGGCCGATTTACAACGCCCTGATTATGAGACCCGTCTGGCAATCCTGAAAAAGAAGGCCTATAACGACGGAATAGAACTTTCAGAAGATATATTTGAATTTCTGGCAGTAAACATCTCAAATAATATCAGGGAGCTGGAAGCAGTATTGATTTCTCTTTACGCCCAGTCAACTCTTAACAAAAAAGAGATAACGCTTGATCTTGCACGGATGATGGTTGAAAAACTTATCAGTACTGCCAGGAGAGAAATTACTATTGACTTTATCCAGAAGATAGTATGTGACTATTACAAGATACCGGTCGATCTTATACAGGGTAAAACAAGAAAGAGGGAGATCGTACAGGCACGTCAGGTATCAATGTATTTTTCAAAGAACCTTACAAAAGCTTCGCTGGCAAGTATCGGATCGCATATCGGCGGTAAAGATCATGCAACAGTCCTGCATGCATGTAAAACAGTGAACAACCTTATTGATACTGATAAACATTTCAGGAATCAGATTAACGATATAGAAAAAAAACTGAAAGTGTGAGGTAAATCCTTAAAATTCTTCCTGTCTATTTTATATCTTTAACACATCTGAATCCTACTGTAGCGCTCCTGTCGAAACCGGGAGATACCAGCAGCATTATCTGGGTTTTATTAAGCGGCTGTGGGCCTCCCTCGATATACCACCAGCTTGATTCAGGACGGAAATAACTGCCTCCCCTGATTATCAGGAAATAGTAAGCTCCATTAAAATAGAGGTCATTGGTCATCTGCCACACATTGCCTATCATATCAATTGCACCATAAGGGCTTTGTCCTTTCGCGAAAGCATTAACCGGTGTCGGCCTGTCAAATCCGTTATTACAGTTTGTACCATGAAACACATTTCCCCATGGCCACAATCTGCCGTCTGTTCCCTGAGCCGCCAACTGCCATTCAGCTTCCGTTGGAAGCCTTTTCCCTGCCCATTCTGCATAGGCCAGGACATCTTCATAGCTAACATAAACCACAGGATAATTACCCTGTCCTTGTTTATATATTCCGGATTCCCAGTGCCTTAGATAATTTACAGTGTCTTTTGGATAGTATCCCGACTCAGAAATGAATTCATAATAGTCAATATTTGTGACCGGATATCTGTCAATCAGGAAGCTGTCAATACTAATACTTTTCCCTCTGATGTCAGGATAAGGCATAAAATCTTCGCGGGTAGTCACATTAAAAGAAAAATCTGTACCCGGAATCAGGACCATGTTATCAGGAATATATGAATATCGTTCTGTACGTATAACCTTACTTATTATCCATGGTTTACCTCCCTGCAGCCTGAGAATATTCTCATCTTTCAGGCTCTTATTGTCAATAAGCTGAATAACTATTTTGCCTTCATAATATCCGAACAGGTCAGTAATACATAACACAGTGTCATTAAGTATTTTAAATTCCTTATTTTCTGTCTGATATGAGGGATCTCCTTTCCAGATAAAAACGACACCTGAATCCTGTCCCTTTATTTTTACTGAATCACCTTCAAGTCTTGATTTTAGCAAGTCAGGTAGTTCTGCAATACAATCTACTGATCCCTCCTTTCTTGTTCCGGAAAAGACTTCATGCCAACCATCTGTCAGAGCACTCAGATAATATTTCCCGTTTTCTGGTTCAGGTGTAAGGTTTTCGTGATTCCATAATGAAACATAATGTTTACCGGTGTAATAATCAATCTCGAAAAGTTTTTCTGCAATTCCTTCCGGCTTCATATTCAATACTGTATATACTGTTTTATCTCCTGAGCTCCAACGATTTACATAAGAATCATCGATTATCGTTGGTATAAGAGGTGTCCAATTGTAATCAAGGAATGCGTCGTTATTCTGTCTGAGGATGAAAGTTGTTTTCGCCAGGAATTCAAGGTCTTTATCAAAATCTTCATTTCTTCCCCCCGGCCTGTACATATTAAGTTCTGTACCATATCCATTAAAAAAGGCTATTGCCACCTCACGGTGAATAATATCTTCACCAACATCACAAACCCTGAATATTGAAAAATCAGGTTTAATCAGCTTATTAAGATTTAGCCTGGGACTCAAATAAATAGCATTATGAACACGACCTGCTATAATACCGGGCATATCTTTCGTAACTGCCATACCCTCGGAATACATTATAACCCCTTTTTTAACACTATCGGCAGCTGCCTGAAGTTCATAACTTGAACTGCCTCTTGTATCCAGTACGACACCATCGGCATCTGTTTCTGCAATGATACTTGACAAACCCCTGTAATGATCCTCTTTTTTTGTACTGTTATCCCAGGGATTATAGGAAATAAAGAATTTAGTACCGGAAAGTCGTGCCAAATTGGCAAAGCTCCTGAGTTGTGATGTTCCACCGGGAAGGTCACGATACATATCCCACTGGTTTTTTTGATCCAGTCCAAGCCTTGGCCATGTAGGCCAAATACAGAATACATCATAGTATCCGAAAAGTTCAATTCCCTTCCTGATAACATCCGGAAATGTATATTTGCCGGTAAAGCGATCATAAAACTCGATGTCCCAGGCCATCTGCAGAATCATTAAATAACTCTCTTTTATCCAGGAAAGGTCTTCACGTTCATATAGTGAATTATCAAATTTTTCAAGATCAAAAAGGTATTTATCCCTGAACATCAGCTTAAGACCCTCCTGCCACTCCCCTTTGAATACTTCAGCGTATAATACATAAGATATCTCCGCCTGTGGAGGTAATATTGTCTCATATCTTCGCCTGGTGCCATTTTTTATATTCTGACGCCTTGCAATAGCACAGACAGAGTATTCTTTTTCTATTATGAATGACGAATATCCCATCTCCCATGCATTGTCAGGAAGGATTACTCTGACAGGACCATATTCGGGACGGAACAGATAAGCCCGGGCCAGGTCGGGAGGACCATATCCTGTTATATATACATGCGACGCATCCTCACCAAATGGAACAACATTGCTCAGGGTAACAGTATCAGCCCCGGTATTCTTAAAAAGGATCTCAGCCGACCAGGTACCGGATGAATGATTTACTATAGATGTGGCTACCTTTATACCATTTTCAAAAGACTGTACATACGAATCTGCCTGTTTTACTGCCTCCCTGTCATCTGAATTGAAATATTTTCCGTTTACCAGGAAACTAAACAATTGAATATTTCCGTTATTATTGAGTAGTGTGCTGTCAAGCAGGGTAATTTTCCCTGCGGACAAGCCCGGACTAAGAGAGATACTGATATTTTCAATAACCTGGGAATAAGCAGAATATGATGAAAGGAACACTATTAAAAAACAAAGACGGATCTTTATCCCCATAAAAAGAATATTATTCAGCATAAAAAAGATGATTCAATTTTCTGTTATACAAATTCATTTAACGACCCGGTGAGAAAATTACAAAATCTTGTCTTAATAAATAGCATATTTATAGTTAAAAATGCGTTTTGAATTATTAAAGGAACAACAGGTGATCATTTTTTATTAAATAAATAATTTATATTTTTAAAGATTATATTATATTCTGATATGTTAAGTTCTAAATCAGCCAAAATAATTAAGTTCATCTTTCTAATAATTCTTATTGGATTGTTGACCGGGTGTGCAACAGCAAAACAGAATCCTTATCATAAAAAAAAGTCAAAGGCTTCAAAAGTCAATGCCTCGCAACTTGGCAGAAATAGATATTATTTTTCGACTGGTTATCAGAAGAAGCTTCTGAAGAGCTATAAGAAGAAATAAGATCTATCTTATTCTTCAAGGTCAATACTCAAACCATCATAGGCAAGAATAATACCGGGAGGTAGTTCCCGGGATACCTGTTCATGTAATCCCATCTGGTGGCTGATATGAGTTAAAAATGCCTTTTTTGGTGATATTTCCCGCACAAAATCAATTGCTTCCCGCAGATTAAAATGCGAAATATGATTTTCTTTTCTCAATGCATTAATAACCATATATTTAACCCCAACAAGTTTTTCCTTACTCTCCTCAGGTATATAGTTAGCATCTGTTATATATGCAAAATTACCTGCCCGGAATCCATAAATCTCAAGATCCAGGTGTCGTACCCTTACAGGAATTATATTTACATTCTTGATTTTAAATTCAAAGGGAGGAATTTTATTGAGTCTTATTTTAGGTACACCAGGATATTTTTTTTCTGAAAACACATATGCGAATTCTCTTTTTACAGCTTCCTGTACCCTCTCCTCGGCATAAACATCTATTGCATCCTGGCTTTTATAATTAAAAGCCCTTACATCATCCATACCTGCAATATGGTCCTTGTGTTCATGTGTCAGTAGTATGGCATCCAGCTTTTTTACATTTTCCCTGAGCATTTGCTGACGGAAATCGGGCCCGGCATCAAACAGAAGAACAGTACTACCTGCTTCAAGCAGCAGTGATGTTCTCAATCTCTTATCGCGCTGATCCTTTGACAGACAAGTAGCGCAATCACATGCAATAACCGGAACACCCTGTGATGTACCCGTTCCGAGAAAGGTTATTTTCACTATAGCAACAATTTGCCGGTAAACCTATATTAAAATTATAAATCAGGCAACAGTAAAAGCATTTTTATTAAACAGTGTTTATTTGTTATATTTGGTACAAACATATTAGTGTGAAAGGAAGGATCTGGCTTATACCCGTTACACTCGGCAGCGAAGATTATGAAAATGTTATCCCTGCCGGAGCACTTACTGTTGCAAGGCAACTAAGGTATTTCATTGTGGAAAACCTGCGCAGTGCCAGGAGATTTTTAAGACTTATTGACAAAGATTTCCCAATAAATGAATCTCACTTTTATGAACTTAACAAGCATACTCCTGATAGCGAAATAACTACCTTCCTTAAACCGCTTCTTGAAGGTAATGATATTGGTTTGATGAGTGAAGCAGGGCTTCCCGGGATTGCAGATCCAGGAGCAAAAATAGTTGCTGCAGCACACCGGAGAAGAATTATTGTTACGCCACTTGCCGGTCCATCCTCGATTATTATGGCCCTGATTGCATCCGGCATGAATGGCCAGAATTTTACATTCAACGGATATCTTCCTGTTAAACCTGCTGAAAGAGCAGCAAAATTAAGGGAGCTGGAGAAAAAAACCAATGAAGGATTTTCACAGATCTTCATGGAAACACCCTACAGAAACCAGGTTATGCTAGATTCAATTCTCGAGGTATGCAATCAAAACATCCTGTTGTGTATTGCTGCAGATATAACATTGCCTTCCGAATTTATACTGACAATGAAGATACGGGATTGGAAGAATGAGATACCTGATCTTAAGAACAGACCTGTAATCTTTGTGTTACAAAAAATCTGAGAAAGCTCAGGGGCCTTGAATAACCTTCACAAGATGAGCTTCAAAAAGTATCGGCGTATAGGCCGGGAAATACCAGCCACTCTGGCCATAGCCAAGATATGAAGGGACAAGGATAAGTGATTTGCCTCCCTCACTCATATATGAAACACCCTCATCAAATCCTTCAATAAGATAACCTTCACGAACAGGAGCTATAAGAGTATCAGTTGATCCGACATTTGTATCAAATGTATTGCCATTCAGATACTTGGCTGTGTAGAATATAAAAGCAGTATCATGTACTTCCACGGCAGGTCCGGTTCCTGCAAGTGTTTCCAGATAATATAATCCACTTGATTTATTAACCCAGTCCTGGTCGGAATGTTTTGCAAGGTAATCAAGTATCAGCTGCTCCTCTTCTTTTTCATATTTTTTTGTTGACATACAAGAGGTTACAAATAATATTATAAGGCTTGTAAATAGTATAATTTTAGTCTTACAGGGGTTTATCATGGTAATTAAATTAGTTAATTCCGGTACAACAAAAATCGTTCCATAGACTATTTTTATTTACGGATTGAAACATTATAAATGATTATTGCACGCGAAGGAATCTTTCTGCCATCTCCTGTTAATCCATAAGCCAGAAAAGGGGGCAGAATAAAAGTCGCCTCACCTCCCTGTTTAAGTAGTCTGAGTCCCTGATCCAATCCTGCCGGCATTTCACTACGTCCTAAAATAAGTTCCTTCGGGCCCGATTCCTGAGATGAATAGCAAAAGGTGCCATCAAGCAATAAACACTCATAATCCATTACTATCCTGTCATTATCTGTAAAATATGTACCTATACCTTCAGATGTAATTAAATACCACAATCCCGACTCTGATTCAGTCATTTCGAATCCTTTTCTTTCTATATAATTTTGTATCCTCTCCCTGTCTTTCTGAACCATATATTTATTAAGTTCAGCCATTTCGTTTTTCCCTGGTCCTGACTTACTATCCATCCTATCATGCCCTGAATTGCATGAGATCATTCCCGGAAACAATAATATAAAAAGAAGCGATTTTATCTTCATTACGCTTTATTGGGAAAATTCCTGGTAAAACTCCTTCAGTGTTTTAAGGAAATAGACAATTGTATTATCAAGCGTATCATGATGGTCTCCTCCGGAAGCATTCAGATGACCTCCTCCTGAGAAATATCTCGATGCAAACTTATTGGCGGGGAAGTCACCCTTTGACCGGAATGACATCTTAATAAATCCCTCTTTTTCAATAAATAATGCTGTGAAGATTATTCCTTTAATTGAAAGAGGAAGATTAACAAAACCTTCTGAGTCACCCTTTATATATTCATAAGAGGCAAGATCATTCTTTGTAAGGTACAAATATGCTGTCTGAAATTCAGGTATAACCGTTAATCGTTGATTAAGGACAAATCCCTGGAGTCTCATTCTACTGGCTGAAAAATTATTATAGATAAGATCGAGTATTTTCTCTTTTTTAATTCCTATATCGATCATATCAGCAACCATCCTTAGAGTATCACCTGTATAATTTCCATGTTCAAAGTTACCCGTATCTGTTACAGTTCCCACATAAAGTGCTTCTGCATATGGTATATTACGGAACTCTCCTCCATTCATTTCCTTAACCAGGTTATAAATAAGCTCTGAGGTTGAACATTTCGAAGATTCTGATATCAGAAGATTGGCGAAATCATGTGGATCAAGATGATGATCGATGACAACCTTAAAGGCTTTTGAAGCTAAAACCGGTTTTTCGGCTTCACCCAGCCTGTCTGGCTGGTTGAAATCCAACATTACTATTAGATCTGCTTCTTCGATGAGTTTTCTACATCTTTTCCTGTGTTTTATGAAAACCTCTATCCTATCGGATCCATTCATCCATTTAAGGAACTCCTGGAGATTATTAGGGGTCATCATTGACACCTCTCTGCCTTTTGAGCTAAGATAATGATATAGAGCAAGTTGTGAACCAATGGCATCGCCATCAGGATTAATATGGGATATCAGCAAAATATTTTTGCTGGTTGAAAAAAGATTTGATAATTCCTTTGTATATTTAGATAAATCTGCCACTTTTGCTGCTGTTTATTAAGGGGGGTAAAGATAATCAATATTCCTGAGGTGACCCTCCTGATGTTTAAATAGAAAACAATGACAAATGAACGGTAATATTACATTATCCATTATAAAACCAAACTCAGTAAGGACCGGCAAGACAGGACCTATCCTATCAATGATCAACGAGGGTGGATTTGAGATTGTTGCATTGAAAATGCTAAGGATGACTACAGAGCAGGCCGAATCATTTTATGAGGTCCACCGGGGCAAACCATTTTTTGAGAGTCTTGTTGAATTCATGACTTCCGGACCGGTATTTGTGATGATGTTAAGACATGAAAACGCGGTTGAAGAATTCAGAAAATTAATAGGTTCTACAGATCCTGCAAAGGCTGAGTCTGGCACTATCAGGAAATTATACGCTGTCTCCGTTCAGATGAATGCAATTCATGGTTCTGACAGTGATGAAAATGCAACAAGAGAATCTGATTTCTTCTTCTCAAATATCGAAAGATTCCTGTAACAAATATGGGTCAAGAAATAATAACAGACTTTTCTGACAGGAAAATCCTGGAAAAGTACTCATCCGCATTTACTCTCTCCGATATGGAGATCTTTATATTCCCGGAGCTGTTTTACCCTCTGGTTCTGGCAAATATTATCTCACCCTTAATCTGGGAATGGAGAAATGATCCCTGGTTTAAAAACATTGATAAAAAAAGCTTCAACTATAAAGTTAACAGGATCAAGCAGTTCATTATTCAAAATTATATTTTCAACCTTGACCTTGCAACATGGGGTCTCACTACAAAAAGCAGGGAACTGGAAAGGTTCAGGGATATTTTTGATATGGAGCTTCTCAGTCAGTCAAATGCTCTGTTCGGGTATGAGGGGGATAAATACTATTTTGATATAGATATAAGGAAGCACTTCGGGCTGGATAAATATGATTCGGATATTATCCCTTACTGGAAGACAGAGACCATAGAAGCCATGACGGCTTTCAGGCAAAAGAGTAACTTCATTACCGGAGCAGGAGAATGTGTTTCACTTTCAGCACTATATGCTGCAGCAATGTTTGTGATCGGGCGTATTCCTCTTGAAAAAATCTTTTTGATTGCCACCCCGCTTCATTCACAAAATTTCATTACAGAAAAAGAGGGACTGATCACCAATAACAGGAGAATAGTTACAAAGAATATGTGGTTTAACGGGACATCCCTCTCAGAAAAAGCCCGGAGAGCTCTTGAAAATGAGAAAGTAACGATAGTGTCTCATATATCAGGTTATATTCATGTAATAAATAATGATGCCACAATAGACCGGGAAGCATACAGTCACTTTGCTACCTGTCTCAGGAAATTTCTTGTTACTGATCTGACCAACCTTATTTTCATCAACTTCCTAAGATTCAAGCCAAACTTTAAAACTCTGTTCCAGTTTGAGTGTGAATGCTCAGGTAAAAAGAGATATATTGCCCTTGAGAAAATGTTCGAGTACGAGCATACTTCAAAATTCAATCTATCAGCAGAAACCAGGGCTCAACTCATTATTGAGATAGAGGGAGATGAATTTCATCTGAGTCCGTTACCGGATAAGATGCTCCTGAACTATGTGGAAAAGATAATTGAAGATAACCCGGGTAAAAATTTGGATACTATTGAGGATCTGATAGTTAAATATAACCAATCTGTTCCCCGGGAAACGATAAAGGAGATGTTTACCGAACTCAAAGCCTTTATTCACACTGATCCAAGGCTGCCGGATGAAAATAAGAACTTCGTTGATAGCATTGTCCCGGATATTTCCATCGATGACACCAGGGAAAAGATAACAGGTTCAATAATAGAGACCAGTGATAAGTCAGAGCTTTCATGTTTAACATTATATGTATACAGGCAGATGGATAAAATCGACTGGCTCCCTTTCATTAAGGCAGCCATTGAGCGTAATCCTGTCTGTTTCAATGAGCTGAAAGGTAAAAATATTCAGGAAGTCTATGATATTCTTAGCGAGATCCCTAACGTATCAATATATGACGGACCGAGGTTTGCCCTACCGGATGAGGTATGGAATTTCAGATGCGGTGATGGTATTGAAAAAGCGCTTCTGCTGGCTGATCTTATAATAAACAGGGATAATAAGGCTGAGGTAATAATCGAGATCCGGAATAATACAGTTGTCCTGAAATATAACCACCAGGATTTTGAATTTGTATCGTTTAAATCGTTTAAGAAATTAATTAAGATTACAGGTGGTTCTTATATAATTTCTTAGTTACACAGAGATTCACCGAGAAGACACTGAGTGCCACTGAGTCAGCATGCGTTAAAACTCCGGCTGATAAAGATACGGATACATATATCTTTAAAACCCCAGGTCCCGCTGACGCGCAAGGTTGGGGGTCATCTCAGGACTATATCCGTTATAACTTCACTGCCTGCTTTTTCGTTGAGCTTGTCTTTCAGTGTTTCCCTCAGCATCAGCAGTTCGTTTCTGACAACAGAGGAGTTAAGATGCACATACAATACCCGGTTTTTTATGTAGATCTTTGTAGTTCGTGACGCAATTGCTTTACCTACAGTTTCTTCCCATGAGTTTATAAGATGTACTTCATTCAGTTTACCTTCGAGATTCATCTCTTTGATATAATCCTTCATGGCTTCAGCCAGCGATATGGTCTTGCTGCGTCTCATTTTCCGGATTTCCCGTTTTCAATTATTTCCTCTATCGAATTGTTATTTATTCTGAACAGCTTATAATCTGTCCTGTGCGAGGTTAGTATCTCATGAAGACGGCTCTGGTGAGTATCAGTTATAAATATCTGTCCGAAATGATGATTCCCCACAAGCTTTATTATCTGTTCAACACGTTCAGCATCAAATTTATCAAAAATATCATCGAGTAAAAGAATAGGCGGATAGCCCGATTTACCTTTTATATAGTCAAATTTTGCCAGCTTCAGTGCAACAAGAAAAGTCTTCTGCTGACCCTGTGAACCAAGCGATTTAACCTGATAATCATTCATTTCAAAAATCAGATCATCCTTATGTATACCCACACTTGTGTATTCAAGAAAACGATCCCTTTTTACAGAATTTATAAGTGCTTCGGTAAAATCGCCTTCTGACAGGTGAGACCTGTATGAAAGCCTTACTCTCTCCTTTTCTGATGAAATCATAGAATACCTATCCTGAAAAACTGGTATCAATTCACTCACCAGTGCTTCTCTTGCTTTGAAAATATATGTTCCGTATTTTACCAATTGGGAATCCCAGATTAATAATGTATCCTTATCATAACCACCTGTTGAACCGAAATCTTTTAGGAGCCTGTTCCTTTGCTGAAGGGCTTTATTGTACTTCAGCACTGAATCGAGGTATTCAGCATCGTACTGACTTATAATCTTATTCAGAAACTTACGCCTCTCCTCACTACCTTCCAAAACAAGTGCACTGTCAGCAGGCGAGATCATCACCACCGGGTATTTACCAATATGATCTGAGAGCTTCCGGTACTCTTTGCTATTCTTCTTTAAAACCTTTGGCTTTAATTTCTGAAATGCACAATAGATAGGAACTTCCTCTTCATCCCTTACAAAAGTTCCGTTGATAATAAAAAACTCCTCTCCATGGCGAATGTTTATACTGTCGATATTATTAAAAAAGCTCTTTGTAAGTGACAGGTAGTGTATGGCATCCAGTATATTTGTCTTACCAACCCCATTATTTCCCACAATACAGTTGATTTTTGGCGAAAATTCAAGGTCAGCCTGATAGTAGTTTTTGAAATTGGTGAGGGATAATTTTCTAAGATACATATTTACGGTGTAAAGGTGTAAAGGCGTTAAGGCGATAAGGCATTAAGGTTAATGATATATTATTCATAATATTGTTTACAAAATTAAAAAAAGATAGATTGAAATAATCATTATAATTATTTTATTGATAATCAATATATTGTGCATTGTGTTAATTCTTTCCCTTTTTTATAAGTAATTGTTTTAAAATAATTTGAAATAAATTACTTTTGCGGTGGTAAAAATTAAAGTTGATTATTTATAACTGATATGGCTAAGAAGAAGAAGAAAGCAGATAGTTCTCAGGGGCTCAAGAATGTTGAGGAAACACTGACTAAAACAGAACAGTTTCTTGAACAGAATTACAAACCATTAATATATGTTCTGGGTTTTATCGTTGTACTGGTAGGCCTTTTCTGGCTTGGGAAGATATATTTGATGAAAAGAAACAATGAAGCCCAGTCGCAGATGTACCAGGCGGAAAGGTATCTGGAAATTGATTCAATTAACCTTGCATTATACGGTGATGGTAATTATCTCGGATTTTTAGATATTGCCGATGATTACAAATTTACCAGGGCAGGTAACCTTGCCCGCTATGGTGCAGGAATATGTTTTCTTCACCTGGGCCAGTTTGAGGACGCTATTGATATGCTGGGAAAATATTCGAAGAAGGATAAAGTCATTGGTTCACTGGCTATAGGGGCCACAGGTGACGCATGGGTTGAGCTGGGTGATATTGACAAAGGCATATCAAAATATATCGAAGCTGCCGAATATGCAGATAATTCATTTAACACACCTCTTTTCCTTATGAAAGCCGGGGAGCTCTGTGAACTTGAGGCTAATTATAAAAAAGCTCTCGAGATTTATGAAAGAATTCAATCTGATTATCCTGAAAGCACTGAAGGCTCTTCTATCGATAAATATATCGCCAGAGTTAAGCTTCTAATTTAGTAACATGGGTACAACCAATCTTTCTGCATATAATCCGGATAGCATCCCTGATGCCGGTAGCATGAGGTTTGGGATTGTTGTATCAGACTGGAACAGTGATATTACAATACCACTTCTGGCCGGTGCTCAAAAAACCTTACAGAAGCATGGAGCCATAAGTGAAAATATTGTTGTAATACATGTTCCGGGCAGTTTCGAACTAACACATGGAGCAATGCTGCTTGCTGAAAACATTGATCCTGACGCAGTTATTTGTCTTGGTTGTGTCATCAGGGGTGAAACTCCACATTTCACATTTATCTGCCAGGGAGTCACACAGGGAATAACGAAGCTCAATATAGATTACAAAATACCCTTCATTTTCGGGGTACTTACAACTGACACACACCAGCAGGCTGCTGACAGATCAGGAGGGAAATATGGTAATAAGGGTGATGAAGCCGCAATAACAGCAATCAAGATGGCAGCCCTCAGGCAGGAAATGATCAAATAATTTCTATCGAAGCACCTTCCTTACAAAGGCCACAGTAAAATACGACATGAGGAATACCCCCATAAAACCTTCAATACTTGATACTATCCTGGCAGAACCAAACGGATAGTGATCACCATAACCTATTGTGAAAAAGGTTATTGCACTATGATAGAACGATCTTGCAACTATTCCGAGCTGGTCGGATGTTGAAGAAATAATATCAGCATTTGTAGTAAGAATCATCAGCACATATATTATACTGAACGTTATATATGCCACCATCATGGAAATGAGAACCCTGGCAGGATTGGTTGCATAGAGGCCCATAGCATCAAAAACAAGCCATTTAAATCCATGAGGAATATAACTGAGTATTTTTGTCAATCCACCTTTCTCTTTTTGTCCAGTGAGCCATGAACTTGACTCATAACGTTTAAACATAACATAAGCCTCATCTTCATCGGAATACTTACCTGTACTATTAAAATTCTCCTTAAGTATTCTGAACTGTTCAGCTTTTTGCCTTAAAGCAGTTTCCTCCTGCCTGCTTATGATCTCCTTGCATTTATTTCGTTCCCAGTCGATATATAATTTCCCGATGAGTCTCATACCCGACATATCCAGAATCTTTATATTAACAGGAAAATCATAGGGTTCAATATCAACAATATCGCGGACAATAGTATCAGACACATCCAAAATGTCAGCATTTGCAATTCGCAGGTCAAAGTAATGATCGAGATGGCATGATTTAAGAGATAATGCCTGAAACCTTGACTCATAGAATGTTACATCACCAGCACCAAAGCTTGTTCTCTCGAAGTTGACTTCAGTATCATCCATCTCCATCAGATTAAAGTTCTTGGGACCTGCACCCATTTCTGCTTTTTTGAACTGGATCTTACCAGCTTTACATGATGCTCCTTCAAAATTTACCTCTCCATTGCCAAAGACAGAACGGTTAAAGTTTATTCTTCCCGAACCAAAATCTACTGTCCTGAAGTCAACTCTACTGTTTCCAAACTCCGTCCTTTCAAAAGATATATCACAATCGCCAAAGACACAATAATGAAAGTCTATCTTGCCGCCTGTAATACGTGTTACTTTAAAATTAAAACGGCCGTTGTTGAAGTGAGTATTTATAAAAAGAAGTTCACCATCATTAAATTCCGTATTAGCGAAACTCACCTCTCCGTTACCAAACTGCATATCCTGAAAATCCTTTATCCCATTGCTTACAACAACATTCTTAAACATAAAGTCACCATCGCCAAAAATAGCTCCGGTAAATTCGATATTGCCATCCTTGAAAAAAGCATTAGAAAATATTACATCCCCTGCTCCAAATCTAACACCTGTAAAAGATACTTTCCCCTTACCGAAATGTGTTCCATCGAAGTTGACCTCGCCATCAGAAAAAGATGCATAGGAAAAATCGTTGCAAATATTTGATTCAAAGAAGGCATTCCTGGCAGAAAAACCCTTAAGAGAAACTAATTCTTTCTTATCTATGTTGTTATGACGTCTGAAAGCTGATATGGAAAAATCAGATACATAACAATTATCAAGTACAATATCCTTTCCTTTTTTTATAAGATCATAGATATCATTTACATCGGCTACGCCAAATAATTCATTATTAATCTCTTTTCCTTCGTCATCATAAAATGTTACAATTGCAGTACGTGGTGTGGTGTTGCCATTATCAGCAATAAACTTGACATTTTTAATATTGACCTGATAGTTCTTATAACCGGTTTTCATTAAGGCAGGATTTATTTTAAAAAGCAATTTATAAAAAAAAATGATCTGTTATAATGACTAGCGCATGCAGAGTGTTCTATATGGGCAGTATGAGCATTTACGCCAGTTATCTGTGGTCATAATAAACGGTTCATCGATGTTAAAAATAGCCTTAACGGTTGCATTAAGATAGTATATAAATTCTTGTCTGACAATCGTATAGTCATTTACAGGGACTCCATCATTTCGTCCTGATTTAATTTTCAGGAGATCATCACTCTCTGATCTTTTTATCTGGTAAACAGCTGGTCTTACCCTGGCTTCCCGGTTTTCATTCAGATAACCCTCACAATAAAGCAGGGTTTGCAGCCAGCCATCATAATCTTTCTTCCTGTCATCATCGAAAAGTTCCTCTATTGAGCTTATTGAATCAGTAATAGCACCCGTTTTATAATCAAGTATCCTTATTATATCATCCATTTTATCAACACGGTCTATAACACCTCCTACCATTAACCTGGTTCCGGATTTGTCATCGCCGATATTAACAGGGAAAGCCACATCTTTTTCCAGAGCAATTATGCTAAATGAAGCCAGTTTTATATCCATATTTAGTACCCTGTTTATATATTCCACCAGTACATCCCTTACTATTAGTTCATTACCTGTAACAGGAGTATCACTCTGTTGTTTAAAGAAATCCCTTATACTTCTACTTACCAGCCTCATAATTAATGACTTATCGTTTTGTATTCTAATTAGCGATTCCGAGTCTATAATCTTTCCGATATACTCTATATAAAGATTCTGAACAGCTTTATGAAGTATGGACCCGAGTACAGCAGGATCGATTTCTCCTGTTATCTCATCCGGTTCTTTCAATCCGCATACATACCTGTAATAAAACTTCATCCTGCAGTTCAGCCATGTATTGATGGCAGAAGGAGATAGTATGTGCGGCCTGTTTTCCTGAAAGAATCGTGATATCAATTGTTGCTGATGTTCTTCGGTGCGTTCAATTATTTCATTTATAGTGCCCCTGTTCCTTATTTCAAATCCCAAGCTGAGCATTTCAGGCTTAAGCAACGGTTCATATTTCATCTGCTGAAGGAACCTGCTTATTTCACTGCTTCTTAATCCCTCCGGGTTTGAATTGAATAAGAATGTAACATTTTCGGCCCTTTGTAAAAGTCTGTAGAAATGGTAGGCATATACAGATTCCCGGTGATTAATTGAAGGCAGTCCGAAAGCTTCACGGAGACTGAAAGGTATATATGAAGCAGCAGATGTTAATGTCGGAAGGATACCTTCATTTACTGATAATATTACCAGGTTCCTGAAATCGAGGGTCCTGGTCTCAAGTATACCCATTACCTGAATACCGGAGAGAGGTTCTCCGGAAAAGGGTACAGACTCGCTTCTCAATAACCGCTCAAGAAGGCTGATCCATGTATTTAAATTCAGGTTTAAACCAGGTGATCCGGCTACAGCATCAAGCCTGTTTACAGATAATACGACCCTGTAAATAAATTCATTCCTTATACTTATTCCAGTAGAATCATTCCCACGTTCTACACCTTCACCGGCACCAGTGGAAGCCAGGAATGATAAGATAGATTTCAGATACTCTGAGAATTCAGAAGGTGAACCGGTTTTAATGAAAATATCAGCAAGATAACCGGAATTGCTAAATTTTGTTGAGGGAACCATCAGCAGGTTCTGTTCAGTAATCTCTTTAATAATCAGTTCTCGTTCCCCTTCACCTGTTATTTCAGTAATAAGTCCGTTTTTTAACAGGCTGAGTACATCCCTGTGGTTAAAAAGTATTATGCCATTATGTATCCTTGCATTACGCTGAAGATCGAGGAGATTCTTTACCATGGAATAAACCAGGGTCTGTTTAAGGGGATAACCCATTGTTATGTTAATATCAGAGATATTCTCGGGAAGACTTGTAAGGACAGGCACCAGAAGATTCTCATCAGCCAGGATTATTGCTGTTTCGTGTGCATTTTCAGGAGTCAGTCCGGGAATTTCACTTATAAGTTGTGGAATAAGCTTGACCTGGGCCAGATCGGATGATGTATCAATAATATGCCTTTTTACTGAAGGTGAAGGTTTTGAAAGAATAGTATTATAACTCCAGTCACCGGCCATATCATTTCCAAAATATTTAAGATTTTCTCTCAGGAAGAATCCGGCTGAATTTAACCTTCCCTCTTTTAAATAGGAGTTGTCATAATCCCAGTAGAACCTTCCTTTTCCTTCAGCCTTCAGCTTTGACATAAGCTTTTTTTCACATTCATTGAGAGCATTGAATCCTGCAAAATGGACTAATTCCCATTTAACACCTGTAACTCTCTCAATTCCTTTACCTTCAATTACATCCCTGAATATCATTCCCTCATAGGCAAGATTTTTTTCCTTAAGAGAGCTTCTGAATCCCGTATAGATATCATATAGTACTGACCAGATATTCCTGAACTCTTTCTTCTGATCTGACATTTTATCAGGACTAAAGTTGGTCCAGAAACGTTTGACTATATCTGCCTGTTCTTCCGTCAGACCTCCGAATACCTGATCTATTTTTTTGATATCCTGAATATTATGGAATATTTTTGAAGCATTAGCAAGGTTCTTGTCAACATCATCAAAATCGTCCAGAAGCATATCACCCCAGAAATAAAACTCATCAAAACTCTCATTGCTTTTTCGTACCTCGTGATAAACCCTGTAGAGTTCAAAAAGGAGAATTTCATTTTCAGCCGGTTGTAAATCAGAAAAAGACCTGAACATGTCGTTGATAGTCATTATTGCCGGTGTCCATAACGGTTTATTTATCTCTCTTGACAGGTATTTAAGAAAAAAGAGTCCGGCTCTTCTGTTCGGAAAGACAAGGCAATGCCTGTTCAGGGTATTTCCGTACTCTGAATATAGTGACTTTGCGATATGTTCAAGAAAATAAACCATAATTGGTCTTGCGGTCTTTTACTTTTTACTTATTACTTTTTACTTTATAATATTTGCCTTGCCATGTCTCCAGTTCTTCGAGTCGTTTTTCAATGAGAGGTACTATCCGGTCGGTTCTTTTCTCACCCCATAATCTCTCTTTCAGAAATCGCAGAGGAGCCTCCCCGGTAAACCGTTCCACGATAATTCCAGGGTTAAGTCTTTCGAGAAAACTAATTATAAATTCAAGATAATCTTCCCAGGTAAACATGTGAAAATCAGAAGGTTTATTACTGTATTCTGTTTCCATTGCGGTTCCTTTAATTATCTGTAGCTGATGAAACTTGACTGTTGTCAGGGGCAGAGAAGAAATAATTTCCACCTCTGCAAGCATTTCAGAACGTGATTCACCTGGCAGACCAAAAATAAAATGAGCTCCGGTATTTATTCCAAGATTTGTAGTTGTTTCGATTGCATCAGCAGCTTCTTTAAATGTATGACCCCTGTTAATTCTTTTAAGTGTTTTATCATAACATGATTCAATTCCATATTCCACTGAGAGATAGCAATGCTGAGAGATATTCTTCAGCAATGTAAGTTTTTCATTATCAACACAATCGGGTCGCGTTCCGATTATAAGCCCTATAATTCCCTGACACTGCAATGCCTCCTCATACAAAGATTTAAGTGTCTCAACAGGAGCATAAGTGTTAGAATATGCCTGAAAATAAGCAAGATATGATTCAGCTTTACGATATCTGTTTTTGTGAAAAGCGATCCCCTCTTTAATTTGCTGTGTTACAGATTTTTCAGGTAAGCAGTATGAAGGATTAAATGCATCATTGTTGCAATATGTACAACCGCCTTTCCCTTTTGTTCCATCTCGGTTAGGACATGTGAATCCTGCATCAATGGAAACCTTTTGCACTCTTGCACCAAAGAGTTTCCTGAAATAATCAGGATATGCATTAAATCTTCTTGCATGACCCCACGGGAATTCTATTGTTTTACCTGTTTGCTCCATCAGGTTTCAACTATTTTGTTCCTGTCGACATACCACAGATAACCTTTTATATCCCTGTATTCCATTTCACTGAGAAGTTTGCGGTACCGTTTTATCTGTTCTTTGTAGTGTTCATGCTCCTCACCGAACTTAAAATCAATAATTATTGCAGCGTCACCATTTAATATAATTCTGTCAGGTCTTCTGGTCTGGCCTGATGGTAAAAGTATCTCAGCCTCCTTCATTACATTTAGTCCTGGTTTAAACCAGGCTGAAGCCTGAGAGGATGAAATTAGCTCTTTCAGTTTTGTTTCAAACTGTTTTGATTCGGATGTGGTTATTCTTCCTTCAAGTACAAGTTGCCTCACTGCAACAGGGATATCGTGTTCATCATCAATGCTTTCGAAAACACTATGCATTAGGTTCCCATAACTTATTTTCTCTCTTTTGGCCTCACCTCCTTCCCCGAAATAGTTTTCTCCATGCAGTTTAAGCCGCAGTGATCCGGGTTTTTTACTGACATTGTAACTCTTTGAAATTATATCTACAGCAGTCCTGTTTTCATATCTGGTGGGAGGTATCTCTCCATACTCAAATATTTTACTTTCAGGATCATAGTAGCTGGAAAGCTTAATGCCTTTATTTCCCGCAAAGTATGTTACTGAAGTAACAGCATTTTTAAGAACTTCTGAAATCTTTTCATTAGCTGAAGGTGCTTCGGGCGCAAAACCCCAAATAGCATCTACAGCTCTTGTCATTGCAACATAAAGGAGGTTAATATTATCAATGTGAACTGCAAATTTTTCTATGTAATAATCATGGGCAAAAATGGTTTCAGTAAGGTAGTTACTGTATTTTACCGGAACAACTCCCAGCTCATCAAAAGGTTCTGCGCCGGGTTGAACCCATAGAACAGGTTGTCGTAAGTATTTATGATCGAGATTCCATGATATGAACGGAAGAATTACAATCCTGAATTCAAGTCCTTTTGATTTATGTATAGTAAATACTCTGGCTGCATCCTGGTTCGCTGGTAGAACTACTGATTTTGTTTTACCGGTTGTTTCCCACCACTCCAGGAAAGAACGGAAATCAGCACCTTTAGATCCGGAAAACGCAAGAACAAGGTCCTGGAAAGTATTAAGGTAAGCCACATTACAGGAATACCCGCCCAGTTTAAAAAAGTCTATAATATTTTCTGTTGCTTCAAACAAAGGAAGTTGTCCGGCTGAGGCCATAAAATGCTCATATCCATCTGGGAAAATTGAATGAGAGCCATCTTCCATCCTGTCACGGAAAAGGGGAATTTTATCAGGAGCCTCCTTTTCAGTTGCAAGAAGGTAATACCTTACCATCTGGGCCCTGCTTATCATATCAGATGGGTTATCAATCACTTTAAGGACAGAAATAATAAAAGTCAGTACATGAGAACCTGAGAGGGTTAAAGAATCATTTGATACTATATTATAATTGTACTTGTTTCTTTTCTCCTTATCACAAACGGTTCTGTAGTCTATCATTTTCCTGACAACTGCCTCACCGTCATTGCTGTTACGAACAATTATCCCGATATCTGAAGCCCTGTATCCCTTATCCTGGAACGCTTCAATAACTGACGGCAGCTTTTCCAGTACTATTTCTTTCCAGCCTCTTTTATTTCTGGTCTCAGCATTATTCTTCTGCCCTATATCTTCCTTATTATCAATAAATTCTAGTCTGACAAAGCCACCACCATTCTTTCCCGGATCATCCTGAATCACCTCAGAATAAAGGTGCCTGAAATCTGATGTTGCAGTATCTTCCGGAAAAGGTGTATCAATTTGTTCAGGGATCAATGAAAAGAGTGAATTATTGAATCTTATAATATTTGAACGGCTTCTCCAGTTAGTTACAAGAGGTTGACTCAGGTACCTACTGCCATCAACCAGGTTATCCTTCATATATGCGAGTATTCCCCAGTCGCTGTTCCTCCACCTGTATATTGATTGCTTCAGATCACCCACAACCAGGTTATCGCACCCTCTGGCCATGCTTTCAACTATCAAAGGATCGAGATTTTTCCATTGTAGCAGCGAGGTATCCTGGAATTCATCGATCATGTAATTCTCGTATATATTACCGATCTTTTCATAAATAAAAGGTGCCTGGTCTTCCCCGGTTATCAGGTTAAGAACTTCACCCGCCTCGGAAAGAAGAAAACTGTTTTCCAGGGAGGCTACCTGGTGTACTTTATTCAACACATCAGAAAGAATGCCAAGAGCATATATATTTTTAAGAATGACATCAGAGCTTTTATAATTTAAAATATTAGTATCATAGAACCTGATTGCCTCTTTCACATATCTATCAAGTCCGTTGTCAATTGCTTTCAACAATTGCTGATCAGCCTGTCCCGATGACCATACAGGAGGAGTCTCAAGTATTTTCCTTACATAAGGATTTGGTTTTGTTATATTACCTGCAGCCATGGATCTTATAAAACCAGGGACTCCTTTGCTTTTATAATAAAACATAACATCATCAAGGTCATAATCAGAGATAATCTGCTCACATTTTCCGCCGAGCTCCTTCAGCATTGATTCAAAGCTGCTTCTTAGGTTACGGAGTTTATTTATATAATTGAGAAGGAAATCTTTATTTTCAAGGTCAGCTCTCTGTTTATTTGATAATATCCTGAATTTCTCCCTGAAAAGCTCCTCTGCCAGTCTCATAATATCACCCCTGATGTCCCAGTTCTTCTCCTCCTCAAGGTTAGCCATAACATACTGATTAAGCCAGTTCCTCAACTGAGTATCCTCTGCTGATGAAGCTATCATTTCATCAATAGCTGATGCCAGTATTACACTATGATCAAGTTCTATGTTGAAACCGGAGTTCAGTCCTATTTCTCTTGTAAATGCACGTAGTACCTTTTGAAAAAATGCATCTATCGTAGATACTGAAAAACGTGAGAAATCGTGAAGTATCGAAAATAATATTTCCCCGGCCTCCTTCCTGATGTTCTGCTCATCCATTCCAGTCTCTTTTTTCAGCCCTGACAGGTACTCCGATTTTCCTCCTGACGAAAGAACATAAAGCTGATCGAGAATCCGGTTTTTCATTTCTGCTGTGGCCTTGTTGGTAAAGGTAACCGCCAATATTTTTCTGTAATTGTAACGTGATCTGAAAAGATGAGTAAGGTAAATACCTGCAAGTCTGAAGGTTTTTCCTGATCCTGCTGATGCACTGTATATGGTGAGTGTACCGGTTCCCATGATTAGCTAAAGTTACCGAAATTTATTCTATTTTCTCCCACTCATGCACTCATCCCCTCTCCTTTTCTTTTTATATCTTTGCCGCATGAAAAAGCGTGTAGTCATAGGCCTCTCAGGAGGTGTCGATTCCAGTGTGGCTGCCTGGGTATTAAAAGAGCAAGGATTTGATGTTGAGGGCCTTTTTATGAGGAACTGGCATGACACAACCGGATTGCTTCAGAGTGACTGTCACTGGGAGGATGACCTTATGTTTGCGGAGATGGTGGCTAAGAAACTTGAGATCCCTTTTCATTTTGTGGATCTGAGTGACCCGTACAGGAAGAGAGTTATTGATTATATGTTTTCAGAATATGAAAAGGGACGTACTCCCAATCCGGATATATTATGTAACAGGGAAATTAAATTTGATTCATTTGCCAAAGAAGCAAGGAAACTTGGTGCCGATTTTGTTGCCACGGGACATTACTGTGTAAAAGATGAAATAAGTGTTAACAATACACTTATTTACAGACTGCTGGCCGGAAAAGACGAGAATAAGGATCAGAGTTATTTCCTCTGCCAACTGAACCAGGAGCAGCTTGCTTATGCGTTGTTTCCAATAGGCAATATAACAAAAAGTGATGTAAGGAAAACAGCTGACAGACTGGGACTTGCAACTGCCCATCGTAAAGATTCACAAGGCATCTGCTTTGTCGGGAAAGTGGATCTCCCGACCTTTCTGCAGCAGAAGCTGAAGGCCAGAAAAGGCAATACTATTGAGATTAAAGAAGGAGTTGAAGGCCCTCCGTCGCTAAAGCTTTGGAGGGTAAAAGTTGAAGGAGTTGAAGGGTATTTGAATGATGAATCTGTGTCAGAAAAGATGCTGTCTGAACTGACAGAACCTGTCAGATATAAACCTTCAGATGGAAGGGTTGTCGGGAAACATAACGGGGCTCACTTCTTTACAATAGGCCAGCGGAAAGGAATAAATGTCGGAGGATATGAAAAACCTTTATTTGTTATTGCCACTGATGTAGAAAAGAATATTATTTATGTAGGTGAAGGTCAGTCGCATCCGGGTTTATACAGGAAAGGACTGCTAGTAAAGAGTGATGAAATACACTGGATCAGGACTGATCTGGAAATGAAGGCAGGTGAAAACCGTGAATACATGGTTAGGATCAGATATCGTCAGCCATTACAGAAAGCAAAGCTATACAGACGAAACGAAGGTATATACATCATATTCAATAAATTACAACGAAGTATTGCTCCCGGGCAGTTTGCTGCATGGTATGATGGCGATGAAGTAATCGGATCTGGAGTAATAAGCATGTAACGGGCGTAAGGCATCAGGTGAAATACCCCCCTCCAGCTAAAGCTGGATCCCCCCTAAAGGGGGGAATAAACCTGTATAACTTTGGCAACTTGCAAGACTGCAAGACTCAAGGAACCCCGCTTTGCGGGATAAACTCCGTGACGCAGTTCCGCAAAGCGGAAGCATGACCGCAAGACTTCAAATTGTCATTGCGATCGCAGCGAATCAATCTCTGTCTTCATTTCGCTGATCATCTCGCTTAGCTCATCGATCTGAGATTGTTGTGATTCTATCTGTTCCTGTTGTTCCTGCATTCCTTTGATTAATACAGGAACCAATTTATCATAATCCATGCTCCAAAGATCAGTATTTTCATCTTCTGGAACGGTAACAGCCTCAGGTATAATTGCATATACATCCTGTGCCACAAGGCCGATTTCATTCTTATAATCATTTTTATAAATAATCAGTTGATCATTTTTAAACTCTGAAGTATGGTGGTTATATCGTTTGGGTTTAAGAAGCAATATCTCATCAAGACCATAGTTTATCAATTGCTGATTTGATTTGACCCGGTCATCGGAATAGCTTGACCAGCCATAGGCTCTTCCTTCTCCTACAGAAGGGGATGAATTGTTGGGCAATTGGAGTTTATATGTAGGTACAGCTACGCCCATTCCTATACAGCCATTGTTAATGATTACCATAGCAGGATTTGTTGCTTCTCCTGCTCCAGCAAAGAATTCAAGGGTGCCTGAAGCAATACCGAATCCATAAAAACTGGTACCATCTGTATTTTGGTATACAGCAAGTTTTCTTCCTGTGGTACTACCCAAATCAAGTTTGTATTGCGGATTGGCACCTATCCCCACATTCGCATTCAGCCGGAGAAGTTCATTTCCAAAATCGCCCCAGATTAAAGCTGCGGTAGAGTCAGCGGTTGAATTTTCAATATAAAGTTTGTCAGATCCGGTCTCATGAAAACCTGCCATGTATCCCAGAAGAATATTTCCGTTACCCGAGATATTAAAATACCCTGCTTCGTATCCTAAATAAAGATTATTATTTCCTATTGTATTTGAATGACCAGTTTGAGAGCCCATAAAAATATTATTGTCTCCAAGAGTATTTAAATATCCTGACTGATAACCCTGGAAAATATTCATATAACCTTCAGTATTTGAATATCCTGCAGAACTGCCCAGAAAAATATTTTTATTGCCAATTGTATTTTTAAAGCCTGAATTATAACCCAGGTAAAGATTCTCTTCACCAGTGGTATTTGAATATCCCGCAACATCTCCAAGAAAGACATTTTTTGAACCCATACTGTTAAATAATCCAGCCTGGTTTCCAATGAAAACATTACTGTACCCTGTAGTGTCATATAAACCTGCCCTGTAGCCAATAAAGACATTCGATGTTCCTTTTGTATTAAAATTACCTGCGCTTTGACCAATGAATACGTTATAATTTGCTGTGGTATTCGAATATCCTGCACTCCGGCCCAGAAAAACATTGAAAGAACCAGTTGTATTTGCGCCTCCTGCATGGGGTCCTATAAATACGTTTTGTACACCTTCAGTATTCTCATCACCCGTCTGGTAGCCAATGAAAACATTTGAATTACCAGATGTATTTGAATAGCCAGCCTTGTTACCCATAAAAATATTAAAATTACCACTGCTATTCGAATAACCTGCTTCATTCCCCTGGTAGATATTATCAGATCCGGAGTCATTCAGATAACCTGAATGGTAGCCAAGAAATATATTATTGGAAGCTGCGGAGCTGGAATAACCGCTTTTGTTACCTATATAAATACTGGAGTTGCCAGTAGTATTTGAAGAACCTGCAAGATTCCCCATAAAAATGTTGTTTGATCCGGTGGTGTTTCTTAATCCGGCTTTATCTCCTAAAAAAGAATTTTCTTTCCCTGTGGTATTTTTATATCCCACTGAATCTCCAACGAATGTATTATAATTTCCCGTAGTATTACTATATCCGGCAAATGATCCAAGAAACGAGTTGTTAAGGCCGGACGTATTTGAATAACCGCTCTTGTAACCAACAAACGAGTTATAACTACCTCCTGTTGTCGAATACCCTGTCTGGTAACCCAGGAAGAGATTTCCCGTTCCTGTATTATCACTGTATCCACTCTGATAACCCAGAAATGCATTGTATTCGCCTGTGGTAACATTTTTCCCGCTTTGGAAACCCAGGGTTGAATTAAATTTTCCACCATCCAGATTCTGACCACCTTCATGTCCGATGAAATAATTGTCTTTTGTCAGTGATGTAAAAGGAGTTGCCGGTCCTTTGTCAGTTCCAAAACCTCCGATAGCAAAGCCTCCCTTAACTCCTTTTGGCGGATCCGAATTTTCATTAACATATACCCTTGTACTGTCGCGTGTTACACGAAGATATTCCTCCCCGGGAGCTTTCGCCGACCCATAGCCGCCTATGGCAAATCCTCCTTTAACACCTTTATCTTCATCAGCTTTGTCAATATAGATCCTTACGCTGTCATTGC
>CAZDOM010000006.1:0-67065 GCA_964507015.1 uncultured Rikenellaceae bacterium
TCTCCGGTTTCAAATGCTACCAGCTCGTACTTATCAGATGTTAACCTCTTAATAACTAATGTATTAATAAAAGGGTCGTCATCTACAACGAATATTAGTTTTTTTCTATTCATTACCGAAAATTACTAATAACGGACTATTGTAAAATTACAAAAAAAATAAAAAAATAAAAAAATTACTATCTCGATAAGTATTTATTTACATTAAAAAAAGAGGATAAGATTTCATCATTCTTACAACCTTCTCCCCTACTGCTGAAATTATTGATTCATCATCAATATTTGAAATTACCTCATCAATAAGATCCACAATGACATCCATATGTACTTCCGTCAATCCTCTCGTTGTCACTGCCGGTGTGCCTACCCTCAGACCAGAAGTCTGAAATGGTGAACGACTATCAAATGGAACCATATTCTTATTTACGGTAATATGTGCCCGTACCAGAGTATTTTCAACCTTCTTTCCGGTGATATCAGGAAATTTTGTCCTGAGGTCGATAAGCATGAGGTGATTATCAGTACCATTTGAAATGACCTTATAGCCTTTATCTATAAATGCCTGTGACATTACCTTTGCGTTTTTAATAACCCGTGCCTGATAATCATTAAACTCAGGAGTAAGAGCTTCACCGAATGATACTGCCTTGGAGGCAATAATATGTTCAAGCGGACCTCCCTGAACTCCCGGGAATACTGCCGAATTTAATAATGACGACATCATCCTTACCTCACCTTTGGGTGATGTTATACCCCAGGGATTGACAAAATCTTTTCCCATCAATATTATTCCTCCACGTGGTCCCCTTAGCGTTTTGTGGGTAGTGGATGTGACAATATGTGCATATTTAAGTGGATTCTCCAGTAATCCGGCAGCAATAATCCCTGCAGGATGTGCCATGTCGACCATAAGGATTGCTCCTGTCATATCAGCTATTTGCCTCATTCTTTCATAATCCCATTCACGTGAGTATGCTGAGGCTCCACCAATAATCATCTTTGGTTTCTCTCTAAGCGCTATCTCCTCCATCATATCATAGTCTACAAGTCCTGTTTCCGCTTTTACCCCATATGCAACCGGATGGTACAATATACCTGATGAATTAACAGGAGAGCCATGAGAAAGGTGCCCTCCATGTGCAAGATCCAGTCCAAGGAATGTATCTCCCGGTTTCAGAACGGTCATAAAAACAGCCATATTGGCCTGTGCACCTGAATGAGGCTGAACATTTGCGTATCCTGCATCAAACAACTGTTTCAGCCTGTCAATGGCTAACTGCTCCGTCTCATCAACAACCTCGCAACCACCATAGTACCTGTGACCCGGGTAACCTTCCGCATATTTGTTGGTCATCACTGAACCCATAGCTTCGAGCACCTGGGGGCTCACAAAATTCTCTGAAGCAATAAGCTCAATACCATTAAGCTGACGTTGCCGTTCTTTTTCTATCAGGTCAAAAACCACTGTGTCTTTTTTCATGTTAAATAATTTTTCTTTATTCTTCGGCGAACTGTACAAGAAACTCACGATATGTAGTATATATCCTTGATTTTGAAATAAATCCAATATAACATCCATTATCAAGAACAGGTAGATTCCATGCTCCGGTCTTCCTGAATGTCTCCATCACTTTCTCCAGATTCTCTCTCTTGTCAATATAAGAGGGAGGTATAGTCATAAGATCCCTCACATAAGTAGTATCATACAATTCCTGGTTGAACATTATTTCCCTTACTTCATCAAGGGAAACTACACCCTCCAGGATATTTTGCTCATCGACTACAGGAAAAAGGTTTCTACTCGATTTTGATATCTTTTTCACAAGATCTCCCAGGGTATCCGTTCCCTTTACTGTAGTCAGGTCAGTTTCTATTTCCTTCTTCCAGTCCATGAACACAAGGACAGCTTTATCCTTGTCATGTGTAATCAGATCACCTTTACGTGCAAGTTGAACATGGTAAATTGAATGACGTTCAAAACTTCTGGTCGTCATATAAGCCACTGTTGAAGTGATAATAAGTGGAATAAGGAGGTCATAACCTCCGGTTATCTCTGCAATAAGAAATATAGCTGTCAGCGGGGCATGCATAACACCTGCCATCATTGCAGCCATTCCTGCCAGTACAAACCTGTTGTCGGGTAAATTAATACCAAAGAATCTGTTAAAAAGGCTTGATAACAGGAATCCGTTAACACCACCCAGAAAAAGTACAGGTGCAAATATACCACCAACACCTCCGGCTCCGTTTGTTGAACTGCTTGCGAAAACCTTGAGAAGCACAAGACAGAGCATGAATAAAATGATTATCAGGTAATTATCAGAGAACTTTACGAAGATGGAGCTGCTTAATACAGCATCTGTCTTTCCTTCAAGCAAAAGCATGATCGTATTATAACCCTCACCAAAAAGCGGAGGAAAAAAGAAAATAAGTGTCCCAAGAATTATCCCTCCTGTTATCAGTCTAATAAATACATTTTTAATTCTTTCATATCTTGATTCGAGATAGAGAGTCATCTTTGAAAAATAGATGGATATCAGACCTGAGAGCACCCCCAGAAGAAGATACCATGGAATATTGGAAATACTGAACGCCTCGGTAACATTAAATGAAAACAGCACCTGATCACCCATCAGAAAATATGTTACTGTTGCTGCAGTTACTGATGAGATCATAAGCGGCACTATCGATGAGATAGTAAGGTCAAGCATAAGTATTTCAAGGGTAAAGACAATCCCTGCAATAGGGGCCTTAAAGATACCTGAGATAGCTCCTGCAGCACCACATCCGATTAGAAGAGTGATACTCCGGTAATTAAGTCTGAAAAGCCTTCCAATTGTTGATCCTATTGCCGATCCGGTAAGTACAATAGGAGCTTCTGCCCCAACTGATCCTCCAAAACCTATCGTTAAGGTTGAAGCGACAATCGAAGTCCATGTATTGTGAACCCTCAAATAACTTTTTTTCCTGGAAATAGAATACAATATCCGGCTTATCCCGTGACTTATATTATCCTTAACCAGATAACGAACAAACAGCAAGGTGAGCAACATCCCAAAAAGAGGATAGGCTAGATAAAGGTATCCACCTGATTCACTGGTTATTCCCCCGGTAAGGATCTGGTATGTATAATGAATTGTATTCTTAAGAATGACCGCTGCCAGTGCACTTAAAAGCCCTACGACAAAACTAAGTATGTATATCAGCTTAACCTGATCGATTAGTTCATAAGGTGGATGGAGAATCCTCCTTAAATATCTGGTTTTGATCATAGCGGTACAAATATAAAAAAACATTACCGCAGCTTCTTAGTTTTTTATTTAAGTTTGTCAACCACCAGAAAAATTATAATTTAATACCGGGAAAAGGGTTATAATATAAGATATGATTGAGTACAAGAAATATACTCTTGACAATGGACTAAAGGTACTTGTACATGAGGACAGGTCTACACCTCTTGTAGCGTTGAACATTCTCTATTATGTTGGTTCCAGGGATGAAGATCCTGAATCTACAGGTATGGCACATCTGTTTGAACATCTGATGTTCGGTGGTACCGGGAATATCCCGGAATTCGATAAACACCTTCTTTTAGCAGGTGGAGAGAATAATGCTTTCACTAATAACGATATAACAGATTATTACATAACAATTCCGGCTACAAATATTGAAACTGCATTCTGGCTGGAATCTGACAGGATGAACCTCCTCGACTTCTCACAAAGGAATCTCGATATACAAAAAAAAGTAGTAATTGAAGAATTTAACCAACACTACCTGAACCAACCTTACGGAGATGCTATGCTCCTGCTCAGACCTCTTGCCTATAAAGTCCACCCTTACCGGTGGCCGACAATAGGAATGGATATTTCGCATATCAGTAATGTCAGAAATAAAAGTATAGTTGAATTTTTCTTCTCTCATTATGCTTCAAATAATGCAATTATGACTCTTGCAGGAAACATTACAGCAGGCCGTAGTGTAAGTCTTGCAGAAAAATGGTTCGGAAAAATTAAGCAGAGAAGTATTGAACCGAAAACAATGCCGGCTGAACCAGTACAAACAGAACCAAGAGCATTGACTGTTGAAAGAGAAGTACCTGCTGATGCGCTGTATATTGCATGGCACACCGGTCCACGAACCAGTCCCGATTACTACATACTGGACCTCTTGACAGATATTCTTTCAGGAGGAGAATCAGGCAGACTTTACACAGAACTGGTAAGAGATAAGAAATTATTCAGCGAGATTAATGCTTACATAACTTCAGATATAGATCCGGGGCTGATAATCTTACAAGGCAGCCTGATGAAGGATGTTAACATTCATCAGGCGGAAGAATCTGTAAATAAAGTAATTAAAAAGCTGAAAGATAAATATCCTCCAGGGTCTGAAATGGAAAAGGTTAAGAACAAATTTGAATCAGCAAATATTTTTACCAATACCAATATTCTGAATAAAGCAATAAACCTTGCCTTTTTCGAATTGATTGGTGATCCCGATCTTATAAATTCTGAGGTTGATTTTTACAAAAAGGTTGATAGCAGGATGGTAACAGAAGCAGCAAGAGAATATCTGGATCCCACAAATTCTAACATCCTTTATTACAAATCATCAACGATAGTAAACAGATGAGCAGCCTTTTCCCTCCAAAACCTGCTGTTTTATCAGTTGACCAGGTCAAAATTCAACATCCTGCAATGCAAACACTTGATAATGGGATCCCTGTATATCTTATCGAAGCAGGTACTGAGGATGTTTTACGGATCGAATTTACTTTCGATGCTGGTCAGGCACAAGAGTACCTTCCTCTTCTTGCTTCCACAACAAATTTGATGCTTTCAGAAGGGTCGAACCGTTACACATCTGTAAAACTTAATGAAATACTCGACTTCCATGGATCATTTTATAAACTATATACCGAAAAAGACCGCGCTGGTTTGATTATCTTTTTTATTAACAGACATATTAAAAAGATCCTTGAACTAGCGGCAGAAATAATCCTTAACCCTGTTTTTCCGGAAGCCGAACTCGATGCATTGATGAAAAAACGTTTAAGGTGGTATCTGGTAAACAGGGAAAAGGTTAATAATATCGCAACGGATCATTTTTTTGAATCGATTTTCGGGAATCATCATCCATATGGAAGGAGAACACTGCCGGAAGATTTCAGTAATATGAATCCCCTCCTTCTTAAAGATTTCCATGCCGCCCATTATATTCCTGAAAAAATTGCAATAATTGCTTCCGGTAAAATTGAGAGAAATACTATGGATCTGATTAACAGGCATTTCGGCGAGATTTCAGAAAATAAAATCTTTATAGAAGAATCTTGTAGTTATCTTAAGGCAGCAGAAAATAAAAAGAAACATATCATCAAAGAGGGTGCAGTTCAGACAGCCATCAGAATTGGTTGTCCCGTCATCAATAAATGCCATCAGGATTACCAGGGACTTAAAATATTAAATGTTATTCTGGGTGGATATTTCAATTCAAGACTCATGAAGAATATCAGGGAAGATAAAGGCTTTGCATATGGAATATATTCGAGCGTATCCTCATTGGCACAAAGTGGTTTTAATATTATCTCAGCTGAAGTGAGTAAAAAAAGTACTCAAAAAGCAATTATTGAAATATATAAGGAAATAATACGATTACAGACTGAACCGATAGAAAGGACTGAGATGGAGATAGTAAGGAACTACATGCTCGGAGAGTTGGTTCGGATGTTTGATGGTCCATTTGCCATGGCCGAAAGCTTCAGATCAGTGTTGGAGTTCGGACTGGATAACTTTTACTATGAAAGGCTGTTAAAAAAAATCAGGACTATTTCACCGGATGAAATAAGAACCCTTGCCCAAACGTATTATAATATTGATGAACTTTATGAGATAAAAGCCGGATAATAATGAAGCTCAAATCATTTTATATTTCCATTATCTATCTTTCATCTATCATATTCAGGATTCAGGGACAAACTGACGTGGAACCTCCCATATCACCAGTTCTGGAGCTTGTAACTGTAAATCAGCTATCAGGTTATTCCAGGATATCATGGTCACCCAGCCCATCATCTGATGTTACAGGTTACGTAATATATGAATACATAAATAATGAAGGTTATCCCCTGGATACAATTCATAATCCACTGATAACCAACTTTACACACAATAATCTTAAATCCTCAGAACTATCCGTTTCTTATGTTGTGGCCGCTTTCGACGCTGCCGGAAATATTAGTCCACTCTCAAATTTCTTAAATACTGTATTTCTCAAAGCCAGACTTGATACCTGCAACAAAATGATAGAACTCGAATGGAACAATTATCCATCATACCCCAGGGAAGTAGAAAGCTATACAATAATTTTCTCTGAAAACGGCAGTAATTACAATGAAGCAGGTATAGTCCCTGCTGACAGTTGTGGCGTCTCGCTACCTGAGTTTTCCTTTAATTCTGAATATTGTTTTATCATCAGGGTTGACCTTGCTGGTGGTATCACCTCTATGTCAAATAAAATCTGCCTCAGTACGACCATGCAAAAACCGCCACAATGGATAAATGCGGATTATGCAACTGTAACACATGATAATAATATCATGCTCTCATTCAGCATTGATCCCGAGTCGGAGATTAATGAATATATTCTCGAGAGAAAAAAGGGATCAGAGAATTCATTCAGTGAAATTGAATATTTTACCGGTATTACGGAATCTCTGATGTATACTGACACTGAGGCTGATATTTCTGAAATAAATTTTTACAGGCTTTCTGCTGTTAACAGCTGCGAGATTGCAATAACAACATCAAATATATCTTCAAATATTGTTCTCTCCCTGGACATAATTGATAATGAATTAAATTTTGCATGGAATCCGTATAAAGAATGGAACGGATCAGTAGAAAACTACTCCTTATTACTAAATACCAGGGGAAGTTATGAGGAGAGATATATAATTTCATCTAATGATACAGCTTTTACCTTATCATATTCCGGCCTGATGTATGAAGCAACCGGGAAAGAGGTTTGCTTTATAATTAAAGCATTTGAAGGAGCAAATCCTTTAAGCATATCAGGGCTTAGCAGCTCCAACAGTGTCTGTACTTCCATTGTGGAACGGATAACAGTTCCAAACCTTTTTACTCCGGATGAGGATCTGATAAATGATTTCTTTAGTCCTGTTCTTTCTTTTACTCCGGTTGAATATCATCTGGTTATAACAGACCTTAAAAGGAGGATTATTTTTGAAACCAGGGATTATACTGAAAGATGGGATGGCACCGAAAATGGCATCCCTGTTGGTGAAGGTGTTTTTCTTTGGTTTTTAAATGTTACTGAACCATCAGGTAATAATTCGGTAAAAACCGGGACAGTTACTGTTTACAGGTCCGGCAGGTGATTTTCCTGTCTTCAGGTTACCTGCTTTTTCCATAATTACACGAATAAAGCTATATTTGTATGTTGTACGAAATGTGGTCTTGAATATTTATGGGGAACAAGGATATTTTTGATGATGAGGATATAAAACAGATTCAGGATGAATATAATTCGCTTGTAAATAATCTTCTCAGATGTGATAAAAAAGGCGACAGGGAGATGATTGACAAGGCCTTCAGGATTGCCAATGAAGCTCACTGGAATATGCGTCGCAAATCAGGAGAACCATATATTCTTCACCCTATTGCAGTAGCAAAAATCGTAAACCAGGAAATTGGTCTTGCTGCAAAATCAATTACAACCGCACTTCTTCATGATGTTGTAGAAGACACTGATTATTCATTAGATAATGTAAAAAGGGATTTTGGGCCGAAGATAGCTTCCCTTATTGATGGTCTTACAAAGATATCGGGAACATATGATAAGGAAAGTTCCTCATCAATGCAGGCAGAGAATTTCAGGAAAATGCTGATGACCCTTTCTGATGATATGAGGGTCATCCTCATCAAAATAGCTGACCGTTTGCATAACATGAGGACCCTGGACTCATTACCTGAACACAAGAGAATGAAGGTCGCCGGGGAAACGATCTTTCTTTATGCACCGCTTGCTCACAGACTTGGATTATTTGCCATTAAAAGCGAGCTTGAGGATCTCAGCTTTAAATTCCGCCAGCCTCAGATATATGAAGAAATCGCTTCCAAACTGAAGCTAAGTGAAAAGAAATATATTGCTTTTTTGAATAAGTTTTCTCTACCGATAATAGAAATACTTACAAGGGAAGGTTTCAAATTTGATATCAGTAGCCGGCCAAAATCTGTTTTTTCCATATGGAAGAAGATGCAGGCAAAGAATGTTCCTTTCGAGGAAATATATGATGTTCTTGCAGTAAGGATAGTCTTTGAGCCGATGCCTGATATTCCTGAAAAAACACAATGCTGGAATATCTATTCTATGATCACTGATTCCTATCTGCCTAAACCTGACCGTCTGCGTGACTGGGTAAGCCGCCCGAAACCTAATGGATATGAGGCTCTGCATGTAACAGTTATGGGACCTGACGGAAAATGGGTTGAAGTGCAGATCAGAAGCACAAGGATGGATGAAATAGCTGAGAGAGGTTATGCTGCACATTGGAAATACAAAGGAGAAGGATCACAAGAGAGCGAACTTGATAAATGGATAAAAAAAATCAGACTGATGCTTGAAAATCCACTTGAGGATCCTATTGAATTCCTCGATGAGTTCAAAATGAACCTTTTCTCTTCAGAAATTATGGTATTTACACCTAAAGGCAAACTGGTAAGCCTGCCGAAAGGAGCATCTTCACTTGATTTTGCCTATGAGATCCATACCGAAATAGGTAATAAGGCTATAGGGGCAAAAATAAACTATAAACTTAATCCCATAAGTGCAGTGCTGATGAGTGGTGACCAGGTTGAAATAATAACTTCAGATATAGCAAAACCAGAAAAGGAATGGCTTTCATTTGTCAGAACATCTAAAGCTAAAGAGGCTATAAAGAGTGCCTTAAGAACTGAAACTACTAACAGAGTGCAAAAAGGATTGGAAATACTTGAGGCAAAATTGAAAGAACTGGGGACAACACCTAATCCGGATATCCTGAAAAACCTTCTGGTTGCATATGATGTGATGAATAAAGATGAACTATATTCAGGAATTGAACTGGGGATTATCGATCTCGATAACCTCAAGAAAATTTTGAAGAAATCAACATCAAAAAGTGTCATTAAATACTGGGACCTGAAATTTACAGGGTCAAAGAAAGAGACAAAAGAGCCTCCTGTCACCCCTGAAAAAATTGATACCAGTGTTCCATTTCTGCTACGTGAAAATGTTGAAAACGCCGAACAGACTTATGAAATAGCCTCATGCTGCAATCCTATACCCGGCGATAAAGTAACAGGCTATTTTTCACCGGAAGGTTCCATTATAATTCATAAACCGAAATGCCCTGAAGCGATAAGGCTTATGTCAAACGAAGGTCACAGAATCATAGCGGTGAAATGGGCAATACATAAACTTGTATCTTTCCTTGCCAGAATAAGTATTAACGGAATCGATCGGATAGGCCTGGTTAATGAGATCACACATATCATTTCATCCCAGCTGAAAGTGAATATGGCAAATGTAAATTTCTCAGTGAAGGATGGAATATTCTCAGGTTCAATAGATATATATGTACATCACACAAAAGATATTAACAACCTGATAATGAAGATCTCAAACATCAAGGGCATTGAAAGCGTAAAAAGAGTCGAAGATTTTAAGAATTAATATCCCCTAACTTAATATTAAATGTACATCCAGAGAGAAAAATGTATATTTTTGCCATTATTTTAAATTAGACCAAATATGATTAGTGGCGACATAAGGCTAACGGTAAAAAAAATCTTCACTGAATATCTTGAAAAAAAAGGACACAGGAAAACACCTGAAAGATTTGCTATCCTTGATGAAATATACTCCCGGTCAGGACATTTTGATATTGAATCCCTTTATATTTTCATGAAAAACAAGAACTACAGGGTGAGTCGGGCAACATTATATAATACAATAGACCTGCTTCTGGACTGTAACCTTGTAGTAAAACATCAGTTTGGTAAGAATATCGCGCAATTCGAAAGAGCATACCAGTGTAGCCAGCATGATCACCTGATTGATGTTGACACAGGTACTGTAATGGAATTTTGTGATCCCAGGATAAATGAAATCATTAGGACGGCATGTGAGCTGAATAACTTCACCCCCCGCTACCATTCATTATATATCTACGGTAATTCCGGTCAAAATAAAAATAACAAAGAAGTCCCTTAGTCTTTTCAGAAAGTACAGGATGCAGAGAATAGTGGCTGCATCCCCACCAGCCTGTTGTTCAAGAGATTACCATTTTCAACAATTTTATTGTTCAGGTACAGGTTCTGGGGCATAAAGGAAAAATCCCAGTTAAACCTGCTGTTCTTTAGTAACACATTTGTCTGTAAGGTGTTCTTGCTTTTGATTTTACCTACCGTCAATGCATAAGTACCAAGGCCAGTAAAATATGGCAGCAGATAATCTGTTGCATTAAATTCATCTGTACCTATCAGTATTGCAAGGCCAACGCCAATAAGTGAACCAAGTCCGGCTGCATAGATAGTTGTCATTCCCTGCTGGGGTGTCATATTTGAATCTTTTAACCAGATATGACCCACTCCTGTTCCTGAGATAAGGCCTATGGCCGGGAGCAGCCATCCGGCTTTTTTTATATCAAAATCATCTTCTACAATATCAGCAAAAATACAAATTCCCAGAGTCCCGTTCATCACTGTAAGAGCCTGGGTTGCCCTCATTTCTCCGCGTGTAAACTCATTCCATGTATTTATCCTATCAGCCAGTAAATAACCACCTGCACCAAATAAAATTATTGAACTGCCAAAGACCCTTGCATTATCTGATAATGCTAAAGCCAAACAGGCTCCTGTTGCAGGCATTACAAGTCCATAGTGCCTGTAAAGAGCCACCCTTCCCTCCGACCAGTCCATTGTTGTAGCCAGTTTTTTCCCTGTAATTCCCAATCCAATACTGGTTAGAGCCGCTAAACCCACAGTCAATTTACTCTTTCCTTCGTCAAAAGCATTATCCCCATTGATAAGTAATCCCAAAGATCCTCCATGGGCCCACCCTATAAGCTGACCATGCCCTGTTAACAGCAACTGGTTTGAAGAGATAGTTCGTGATTCATTTGTTAACAGAGGTATTAAAGCCAGTGTGCCTGCAGTAATAACCGGAAGAGCCACTGCCGCTTCATCCTGAATATCAAAGATATGATCTGCAGCTAATCCGTAATAAACACCATTCCATGCCGATAAAGCAATGTGCTTATAAAATAACATATCATCATGTTCCTGAGAACATGCTGGACCTCCTGTAAATAGGATCACCAGAAAAAGTATACCCGAAAACCTTATAACTCTTTTCATATTCAATCCGATTATTAATTTAAACTGTCTAAAAACAATCTTCTCTTCACAATATTGTTTTTAGTCAAATTTATGAAATACTTTAGACCACCAACTATTGTTTATCATAATTATCATTTTAATACTTAAAATAGTTGGAACCATTTATTAACAATTAATTCAGAGCCACCAGTCAAGTTGAATATTTTTGTAACTTGTGACCTGTTATTCAAAAACACAATAATTACAATATGAACATCGACATTCTGTTAGGCCTCCAATGGGGTGATGAGGGTAAAGGGAAAATAGTTGATGCAATAAGTCCGGGTTATGATATAATAGCCCGTTTCCAGGGTGGACCTAATGCCGGGCATTCACTTGAGTTCAACAATGTCAAACATATTTTGCACCTGATCCCTTCAGGTATCTTCCATCCAGACAAACTCAATATCATAGGTAATGGTGTTGTTATTGACCCTGCGGTCTTCAGGAATGAGATTGAGAATCTTGGGCCCTCCGTGGATGAACTTGTGAAAAGGTTAGTAATTTCGGCAAGAGCAAATCTTATTTTACCCGGACACAGAATACTGGATGCTGCCATCGAACATAGTAAAGGAATTACAAAGATTGGATCAACACTTAAAGGGATAGGGCCTGCATATACTGATAAAATTGCACGTAATGGGCTCCGTGCAGGAGAGATCCTTTTGGAAGATTTCAAAGAGATATACTCCCGGCACATGAAAAGGCATCTTTCTATTCTTAATAATTATAATCATAAATTCGATCTTAAGGAATATGAGGAAGGATGGTTTGAAGGAATTGAACTGCTTAAAAAGTTTCGTATCACAAATACTGAATATCTCATAAACAACTTAATATCAAGCGGTAAGAAACTGCTTGCAGAAGGAGCTCAGGGGACAATGCTGGATATTGATTTTGGTTCATATCCCTATGTTACATCTTCTAATACAATAAGTGCAGGTGCCTGTACCGGTCTGGGTATTGCACCAAAAAAAGTTGGTGAGGTATTTGGTATTTTCAAGGCATACTGCACCAGGGTTGGAAGTGGTCCATTCCCCACTGAACTTCAGAATCAAACAGGCCTTGCCTTAAGAGAAAAAGGTTATGAGTTTGGTTCCACGACAGGACGTCCGCGTCGTTGCGGATGGCTTGACCTTCCTGCACTCAAATATGCAATTATGATAAATGGGGTAACACAACTTTTTATTACCAAGAGTGATGTAATGTCAGGGTTTGATACTGTAAAAATATGTACCTCCTATATCTCTGAAGGCAGGGAATGCAAGGAAATACCCTTCAACAATTCAAAGGTTGAACCTGTATATACTGAATTGCCAGGTTGGAAAGAGGATATATCAAAGATAAATAAATTTGATATACTTCCTGAAAACCTCAGGAAGTACATTAAATTTATTGAGGAACAAACTAGTGTTCCTGTTACCCTGGTCTCTGTCGGCCCCGACAGGAAGGAAACAATATTCAGGAATAAAGATTAGAACAGTTATCTCATTTTACAACATACATCCATGCTCCAATTTCAATATTGGCCTGGTAATGTTGTAAACGTGATACAGCTGTTCTGAAGCTTTCGTGGGCTTCGGCAGACACAAGTTCAAACCGTCCCCCCTTCATTTTTATTATCCTTACATCACCATACCCGTCATTACGGAATTTCTCAGCATAATCTCTGGCATATTGGGGAGTAATAAAACTTCCGACAATAATATTGTATTTATGCTTTAGCTCCCAGGCTTTTTGCTCTTCAGCAAGTCTTATCGAATCAAGTCTGGCTTCTTCGATTGCTTTTAAGCGTTCCTGGACTTTTTTGATGGAATCAGCAACTCTTATACTGTCCTGCCTGGCTTGCCAGACAACCATTGTATCAACTTTTTTGCCAAATAGTTTTTTACCTTTAAAATACTTGCAGCCTGGTAGTGCTACCAGCATGAGGACCAGTATTAATGCTGTTAAATGTCTCATATTAAAGATATTAATTAATAATATTTGTTCTCCTGTAACAGGATCAAACAATTTTCAAATATACAAATTATTGAAAATCAATCCAAATGATAATTAAGATGATTGAATTAATAAAATATTAGGGATTTTGTATATTAGGACGTCGAAATTTATAGGTATACTATAACTCAAAGAAGATGAAATCAATAATCCAATTTTTTGAAGAAAGCGTAGATAAATTTAGAAATAATGTCTACCTCTGGGAAAAGCCTGCTGATAAGTATGAAGGGACTACTTATGGAGAAACAAAAAAGCAGGTTAATGAATTTGCAGCTGGTTTGATGAATCTGGGTGTCAAAAAAGGCGACAGGATAAGTCTTCTTTCTGAAGGACGCAACAGCTGGGTTATAGGAGAACTTGGAATACTATATTCCGGAGCCCTTAACGTACCGCTTTCAACAAAACTGAATCCTGAAGAGATAAAATTCCGCCTTAACCATTCTGAATCAAGGATGATCTTAACCTCATCTGCACAGGCACAAAAACTTAAAGATATAATAAAAGATTGTTCTACTATTGAAAAAATAATCCATTTCGATACTCAGGAAGAGTATGCACAAAATGAAATCCATTTTAATGAGGTAAGAAAAATAGGCAGGGAGTGGCTGGAATCAAAGGAGAATATGGCAAAGTTTGAAGCAAATTATAAAAGTATTACCCCTTCCGATTTTGCAAATATATGCTATACTTCAGGCACCACGGCTGATCCTAAAGGTATTATTCTTACACATGGAAATTATGTAACAAATGTATACCAGGCATACAGCCTGATGGACATTCCTGCGTTTTACAAGACACTGCTCATTTTACCATGGGATCATTCATTCGGTCATACATGCGGAATTTTTGCTTTTATGGGTAAGGGAGCAAGTATTGCATCAGTAAAAACCGGAAAAACACCGATGGAAACACTTCGGAACCTGCCGATTTGTCTTAAAGAAATCAAACCAAATCTGCTGATGAGTGTGCCGGCTATTGCCAAGAATTTCAGGAAGAATATCGAGAAAGGAATAAAAGAAAAAGGGAAATTTACAGATATGCTTTTCCATCATGCAATTAAGATTGCATATTCATACAATAAGGAGGGATGGAACAAAGGCAGGGGATTGCAAAAACTTAATAAACCACTCCTCAACCTTTATGATAAGCTTATTTTCAGCAAGATACGTGAAGCCTATGGTGGAGAACTTGATTACTTCATTGGAGGAGGAGCCCTCCTTGATATTGAGTTACAGCGATTCTTTTATGCTCTCGGTATTCCGATGTACCAGGGATACGGATTAAGTGAAGCCTCACCGGTAATTTCCTCAAATTCAACTGCGAGACACAGACTGGGATCTTCAGGGGTACTTGTAAATAATATGGATCTGAAGATATGTGATGAAGATGGAAATGAACTCCCGGTTGGAGAAAAAGGAGAAATAGTGATAAGAGGAGGAAATGTGATGTATGGGTATTGGAAGAATGAATCTGCAACAAAAGATACTATCAGAGATGGCTGGCTTCATACAGGTGATATGGGATATGTGACAAAAGAAGGTTACCTGTATGTACTTGGACGTTTTAAAAGCCTTCTTATAGCAGATGATGGAGAGAAATTCAGCCCTGAGGGCATTGAAGAGACAATAACAGAACAATCGAAATATATAGATCAATGCATGCTTTATAATAATCAGAAGCCATATACTGTTGCGCTTATTGTACCAAACCAGTATGCCTTGAAATTATACCTCGAGGAGAAAAACCTGATTGCTGCTTCTGAGGATGGTAAAAGAGCTGTACTGAATCTGCTGGAAAAAGAGATCAATGAGTACAGGACAAATGGAAAATTCGGACAAATGTTTCCGCAGAGATGGTTACCGGTATCAATAGGAATAATTGAAGAGGGCTTTAACGAAGAAAACGGACTGATGAACTCGACAATGAAAATTGTAAGGAGTAAGATAATGGATAAGTACCAGGATCTCATTGACTTTATGTACACTCCTGAAGCCAAGGCGGTAACCAACGAAAGAAATATTGAGGAAGTCGAAAAAATGAAACTGGGTTAACCCCGGCGATTATTTCAACCTGCTCTTGAAAGGCAGGAATGTCATAAAGTCGGCATGATGCACAATATATGCTTCGGTTGTTCTTTTGACAAGATCGCCTTCATGAGCATGGGCCGCAATTATATGACACACTTCGGGAGGTATCCCACACTCCTCTGCAAGTGATACACCCGAGAAAGGATGACGAAGGTATTGCCCGTATTTTCCCTGAATAGCTTTGCCTTTACGATCAAGTTCATACTCAAGCAATTTACCTACATCTGCTAAAATAGCTCCTGAAATAAGGACATCCATATTTACAGGTAACTCACTCCCAAGGAACCGGTTTATTTTTTCACCACACTCTTTTGCCAGGTGTACCACACATCTCTTATGAGCCATAAAGGTTACCTTCATGTCGGGTCCGCATAACAGTGTAAATGGTATTTTTTCAAGGTCCTCCGCTGTCAGCACACTTCTTTCAAGCGCAATCTCCCATGTTTTTGCAGTTTTCTCCCTGAGCGACTGATCGTTTATCCAATCGAGTTCAGGCCATAATTTACTTATTGTATCCTTCATCTCTAATTTATTTTACTTTAATGCAGCTATTATTGCATCAGTCATTCTTTCAGTTGATGCAGCACCATTTTTGATGACATCAGGACTACCCTGCATTTTCATCATATCATATGTTCTTACACTTCCCTCTTCAATTACATTAGAAATAGCTTTACGAATGATCCCTGAAATCTCCTTCTCATCAAGGTAATCAAGCATCATACATGCTGATTCTATCATAGCCACAGGATTTACTATTGAAACCTCATATTCTGAATACTTTGGAGCTGAGCCATGTGTTGGTTCGAACACTGCAATGCCATCTGCAGAAAATTGTGCACTACATGCAAATCCCAACCCACCAATAAGACCGGCAAAAGCATCAGAGACGATATCTCCGAACATATTACCGGCTACAATAACACTATAATCTTCCGGGTTTTTTGTGAGCCACATCATCTGGGCATCAATATTGGTATTATTTAGTCTAATGCCCGGAAATGAATTCTGATGGATCTCTTTTGCAAGTTTCCACATCAAACCTGAGGTTTCCCTGATTACATTTGGTTTTTCACATACTGTAACTGACTTATAATTATACTTTTCAGCATATTTAAAAGCTGCGTTCAGGATTCTCCGGGTAGCCTCTTTAGTGAAGATCCTGGTTGAAATTGAAAGATCAGCAACAGGCACCCTGCCGAAATTCTTTTTGAATTTCGGATGTGTCATAAAAGCATTGTACACTTCTTCCGGCGGGTTTGTCCATTCTACCCCTGAATAAAGTCCCTCTGTATTCTGACGGAATATAATAACATCAACAGATGGTTCTTCAATTGTATTACCTCCTCCCTTCCTGATAAAATTCAGAGGATTACCCTTGTAAGATTTGCATGGGCGAACACAGATATCAAGATTAAAATGTTGCCGTAAACTTACTATCGGACTTGAATATGTAAAACCCTTATCCTTTAAGGAAGGATCAAGTTCAGTATTTGCCTCGTCTTTTGGCTTTGATGTAATTGCTCCAAAAAGTGCTGTTTTATGTCTCTCTATCAAATCGATAGTCCTTTGAGGAAGGGGATTCCCCTCCTTCTTCCAGAACTCCCATCCAATATCGCCATAAACATATTCCGCTTCAAATCCTGCTGCATCAAGCACTCTGATAGCCTCTTCAAGAACAACTCCCCCGATACCATCGCCGGGAAGAGCCACAATAGTCCTTTTCGCCATAAATATTTCTTATTAATTAAAAGGTTGCCGATAGTAAAAATAACCAAAATTTACTTCTGGGAAAATCAGTAATTATATTTATTGACCATTCTTAAGAAATGCGAAATTTTTAAGTAAGTTTGTGCCCTGTTTTGATATACTAATATTAAGTATGAGCTTCTATAAAAAATTAAAACCTGTACCTGTCTGGCAATATTTTGAAGAAATCTGTAAAATACCCCGGCTGTCAAAAAATGAGGACAAGATAAGAGAATACCTGCTTGATTTTGCAAATAAAAACAATCTCGATGCGAAAGAGGATGAGATAGGTAATATACTGATTGTCAAACCTGCTTCTCCGGGCATGGAAAACAGGAAAACAGTTGTATTACAAAGTCATATGGATATGGTTGGAGAAAAGAATGCTGATTATCCCCACAACTGGATGACAGATCCAATCGTAACTGTAGTAACTGACAAATGGATGGCAGCTAAAGGCACAACCCTTGGCGCTGACGATGGAATAGGTATCGCATCACAGATGGCTATCCTTACCGATAAGAAACTCAGGGCCGGACAAATTGAATGTATTTTTACTGTTGATGAAGAATCAGGAATGACTGGGGCAATTAATTTGAAACCGGGTTTTTTCACAGGAACAATACTTATTAACCTTGATTCAGAAGACGAAGGGATACTCTATATTGGTTGTGCCGGGGGAATGGATACTGTTGGTACAATGAAATACAATGCTGTACCTGTCGAGAACAATAGTTCTGCCATTGAAATATCAGTAACCGGACTTCATGGGGGTCATTCAGGTGATGAGATCCATAAGGGATATGGTAATTCTGTTAAGATAATGAACAGGTTACTATGGAACCTTTCAAATGAGTATAATATTTCCATTAGCAATTTTGACGGAGGAAATTTGCGTAATGCTATTCCAAGAGAAGCATTCGCTACTATTGTGGTTGATAAAACATCCCTATCAAAGATATTAAACAGGATAGCTGATTTCCAGTTGATTCTCATTAATGAGATGGGTAATATAGAAAAAGATCTGAGTATTACTTCAAAAGAGTCTGATCTGCCTGCATTTGTAATGGACAGTGAAAACCAGGCCCGTCTTCTTGACGCACTTACCTGTTGTCCACACGGTACTATTGCCTGGTCGAAAGATATGGAGGATCTGGTTGAAACCTCAACGAATCTTGCTTCGGTAAAATTTGGAGCAGGTAACACGATAACAATTGTAACAACGCAGAGAAGTTCCATTGAATCTTCGAAACATGATGTTGCAGCTATGGTAGAATCATGTCTGAAGCTCGCCGGTGCCAAAGTAATTCATTCTGATGGTTACCCCGGATGGAAACCAAATATGACCTCAGAGATACTTAAAATAACACGCCAATCCTATGTCAGGCTCTTCAACCGTGAACCAAAGATAAGGGCAATACATGCCGGGCTGGAATGTGGATTGATTTATGAGAACTTCAAAAGCATTGATATGATTTCGTTTGGCCCGACCATAAAAGGCGCACATACTCCTGAGGAAAAAATTGAAATAAAGACAGTAGAAATGTTCTGGTATCTTCTTATAGATGTGATTACCAGGATACCTTACAAATAAATATCTTTATCGACCCGATTTATCACAGTTAATCACAAATCAAGAACTGATCCTTCCCTGCTCCACAAAGGGGACAGAGATAATCATCAGGAAGATCAGTGAATTCAGTACCCGGATTAATGCTACTCTCGGGATCACCTCTCTCAGGATCATAAATATATCCGCATATATCACACTTGTAACATTCCATAACCGTCTGATTATGTATTTACTTTTCTTATTACATCTATTAAAGTTCCATCTACCCACTTAACTGCCGCGACTATCTTATCTTCAAACTTTGCTCGCTCCGGTTTTCCGCAAATTCTCTCTGCTTCATCCTTTAATTCCTGAATAGTCTTTATTGGAAGTCCACTTCCTTTCAGACTCTTTATAAGGTCTTTACGCAACGGATTAATTGCAATGCCTCTTTCTGTAACTATTACATCAATCAGTTCACCAGGGCCACAAAGGGTAGTTACTTCATCAACGATCACAGGTATTCTGTCTCTGAACAGGGGTATCGGGAGGATAACATTACGTGCATGAAGACAGTTTTGCCAGCCGCCTATACCATGAAGAAGATAACCATCCGAATGAGTAACAACATTCCCGTTAAAATTAAGGTCCACCTCTGTAGCTCCAAGTATCATTATATCCATCATACTTGTCAGGTTGCCCTTTGAATGATAATTATAGGCATTGAAGACTGAATAAGGAACATGTTTGGAATTCTCTTCAACTGACCTTACGGCATCAAGATCAAAAGCCTGTGCATCAAGTATATATCCCATCTGTCCCTCTTCAAGCATTTTTACCATATACTTAGTGCTGCCGCCAAAACCAAAACTGGATTTCCAGTCTTCTTGTTTTAATATTTCATGAACAAAAACTGCGATAGCCAGTGATGTTCCCCCTGCTCCTGCCTGCATCCTAATACCATCTCTAAGTATCCCTGATTTTTCAAGGAATAATGCTGTCAGTTCAGCAATCAGTAATCTGTCAGGGCTTTTGGTTATTTCCGTAGTCCCGGAGACAATTTTTTCAGGTATACCGATCTTGTCAACAACAACAACATAATCAACATAATTACCCTCGATCTCCATTGGGAAACAGGGCAGATCAACCAGGTTATCAGTAATAACTATTACCCTGGAAGCGTAAAGTGCATCGGCTTTAGCATATCCAAGTACTCCGCATGCCGAATTGCCTCCGGTTCCTTTTGCATTACCAAATGAATCTGCAGATGGAGCAGAAAGAACTGCTATATCAATCTTCACTTCTCCGTCCTGAATAGCCTGAACCCTTCCTCCGTGTGATCTTAGCACAGCAGTTCCTTTCATTTTTCCTTCTGACACATATCGGCCCAATGGACCATTCATACTTCCCTCTATCCTGTTTATTGTACCGTCATCAAGGAACCTTATCACAGGTTCGTTACATGGGAAAGAGGCTGATGGGAACCATACCAGATCCCTCACACCCATCGCAGAGGCTATTTCAAATACTTTATTGCTGATAAGGTCGCCATTCCTCAGATGATGATGTGTCGATATAGTCATCCCGCTTTTTAAACCACATCTCCTGAGTGCTTCTTCAAGGGACCCTACAACTTTATTACCGTCATCCGGATAATCAGCACAGGTAGGTACAGGAGGTGCATATTTTACTCCCCCAGGCTTGTGTTTCCCAATACCTTTAAAGGGTATAACAGGCTGACCGTTTATTTCCAGTGGGACAGACCTGCCTGACGCATTTATAACACTTTTTCCCTTCATCTTTAAAATAAGTTATTAGCTCTCCCGGGAGGAAATTTCTTTTATCCAGTTCTTTGATAATCTACCCAGTTTTATTGCCAGATCGATAGTCTTCTGAGCACGAGCAACAACAGGAGGATCAATCATTTTAGAGCCAAGGGCAACAACACCCAGTCCTTTTCTCCTGGCCTCCTCAAAGGCAATTACAATATTCTTTGATTTTTCAATTTCTTCTTCATCGGGTGCAAAACCCTGTTTTATAACAGCTATCTGCCTGGGATGAATGCATCCCATTCCTTCAAACCCCATAGCCTTGGAATTCAATACACCATGCCGGAGGCCCTCCATATCACTCACATCCGAAAATACTGAGTCAATCGGTTGTATACCTGCTGCTTTTGCAGCATTAACAAGCCTGCTTCTGGCATAAAAGGACTCCTTCCCCTCTCTGGTTCTCGGTACTCCCAGATCAGCTGTAAAATCTTCCAGTCCAATAGCCAGGGCAACAACATTCTTTGAAGCTGTTGCTATACTGAATGAGTTTTCAAGGCCAAATGCACTTTCAATGATAGGCATCAGTAAAACCTGATCCTGACTACCTGTACTCTGAAGGATTGAAGATATTTTCTGGTCTATATTTATCACCTCATCAGCAGATTCACATTTTGGGATGAGAATAAGATTAACATTGTGAGGGATAACTGATGCCAGGTCTATAAAACCCTGAGTGTCCTGATTAATCCTTACCATTCTTTCCGCACCCATAAAATTAACCTGCCGGAGTGCATTTCTTACCAGTATTCTTGCTTCATCCTTTTTATCAGGTGCAACCGAATCTTCAAGATCAAGAATTATCCCATCAGCAGAATGAAGTCCCGCGTTCAGCATCATGCTGGGTGTATTTCCAGGCAGATAGAGCCTTGAAAACCTGAATCTGTCTGGTGTTGTGGAATGAAGATTCTCTTTAATAAATTCCGGGAGGTACTCATGATCTGTCTTTATCAGTTTTTTTATCGCCGCTTCTAACCTGGCAGCAATAACGAAATTCAGCGCTCCGGTATCAATAACATTTAACTTTGCATTTCTTATACTAAAAAAACCAAGTATATCAGTTAAAAGATTAATTATTGATTTTCCATAAAGTGTCTTAACCCTGGAAGTCAGATCAATATCAATGCCTCCTCCCTCTTTTAGCTCCAGGGTGATTTCACAGTCTGATCTTATTTTGGCACCTGCATTACCTGTGGTAGCAATCATCTTCTTCATGACCCGGCTTGTTTACCTTTTTTATCCTCACAAATCTCAATTAACACCCCTGATGTTGATTTTGGGTGAATAAATGCAATATCCAGGTTCTCAGCACCCTTTCTTGCTGCTTTGTCAATCAGAATTACACCATTCTCTTCAGCATACTGTAACTGTTTTTCGATATTCTTAACGGCAAATGCAATATGGTGAATTCCTTCACCCCGTTTTTTAATGAATTTACCAACTGGCCCCTCAGAGTCTGTCGATTCCAGAAGCTCAATTTTTGTCTCCCCTATCCGGAAGAATGCCGTACGTACTTTTTGGTCCTTGACTTCTTCGATCTTATAACATTTCAAACCAAACGTTTGCTCGTAAATTTCAATTGAAGCTTCAAGATCACTAACTGCAATACCAATATGCTCAATATGTGTTGGTTCCATCCTATTGTGTAAGTATTAGAAAGGGAATTCTACAGGAGTCTCCATATCCGAATCTTCGTTTTCAGGTTTCCGGGCAATCTCATGAATCGCTAATCCATCAACAAATATCGCTTTGTAGGGTGTTGTAGGGCATGCATACTCACAATGCCCACATCCTATACATATATCACTGTTTGTCTCAGGAATAACCAGGTTACCTTCATAGGGAATCATATGTACAGCTTTTGTCGGACATGCTTCTGAGCATGCTCCACATGCAGTCTTTTCTGTTTTTACAATACAGTTATCCTTAATGAAGATTGCTTTCCCTATCCTTGTAAGTTTTTTGGCTTCCAATACAAGCGGATGAAGAGCATTGGTAGGGCATATATCGGTACAAACAGTACAATTATAAGTACAAAAACTTTTATGATAATCCAATACAGGTTGCATCATACCTTTTAAACCATATTGCAGAAGAGCTGGCTGGAGAACATTATTAGGACATGCTGAAATACATAGTGAACAGGCTGTGCAATATGCATTGAAATCATCGATTGTATTTCCTCCCGGCGGACAAACAGGACAGGTTTTCTCCTCTTTTACCGTTGAAGCTTTTGTAGGTACAGGCGTTTTTGTATCCTGACTTCGTACTGCTAAAGGAATCCCGAACAACATTGCCACAGATCCGGCAATAAATTTTCTTTTATTCAGATCAGTTTTATGTGTTTTTCGCTTCACCTTTAAGAATCCATACGAAATGGCTTTATCAGGACAAATTTTTATACAATTAAAGCAATCCACGCAACGGCTTACATCTATATTACTTTTCAAAAAGTCTATACAGGATGACTTACATCCAATTGAACAGAGGCCGCATTTAGAACATTTGCTTTCTTCTATCTTTATCCTCACCAGTGATATTTTTGACAGAAGTCCCAGCAATGTCCCAACAGGACAAATCATATTGCAGTAAAGACGTCCCCTTGTCAGGGAAAGAGCCCCTACAAGTACTAAAAATAATGCCGGTATTGAATATGCAGCCAGGGGAAATCCCTTTACATCAATGTGATGTAATGAATATATGTCGAACTTACCAAGGATCCCTTCAACAAGATTATTCAGCAGTATAACAACCGGTTTGGCAAAATATGTCATGAATCTGCCAAAAATGCTATATGGATCAAGCAGAGTAAGAAGGTAGATTCCCCATATAATTGTGACTATCAGCGTAATAGCAAGGAGAGAATATCTTATTACAGTGAAGGGTTTTTTATATCCGAATCTTTTGAATTTCTTTTTTATCCTGCCTCCGATCCTGCTGATAATATCCAGCCCGATACCAAGTGGACACAGAAAAGAACAATATGTTCTCCCTGTTAGCAGTGTTAGAATTAGGACAGCTGCAAACCCAGCCGATAAAAGGGTTTTAAGATCAAAGTATTTAAGGAGCGACGGAACAAACTGGAGTGATGTAAGAATATTGAAATATTTTGATGGTATCAAAAATGTAAAATCAGCAAATACTACAAAAAAGCATATAAAGATTATAGCTGAGAAAAAAATACGGAATCTTCTTAATGACTTTGATCTCATCAGAAGTTACATTTTAATCCTTCTAATATTCTGTGAATCAAGATTCATGTTGCCCACACCAAGTTTATGGGCCATTTGAATATACTCAATTTTTTCCGTTGGTATATTGAGCATTTTTGATGCTGCAGCATCTCCTGCAACCCAGTCAGTTGTTATTATTAATGATCGCATCTGTACGATATCTTCTTTGGAAACGCCCTGTGGTCCATTTTTTACCATAACATTGTAGCAATCAATAATATTGAGAGCAGGTTTCTTTTCAAATAATGCATAATCAGCAATGCACTGGTTAAGATTGTTTGAGTGCCAGTAACCTCTGTCCCATACAACTCCCATCATATTTTTCAGTGCACATGTCATTCTGGTTGAACTATGGTGCTTAAGTATCGGTACATTAATAAAAATGTCAGTTTCTAACAGAAGTTCATGTACTTTGGTCTTTTGAAGTCTCAATCCTCCGGGGATTTCTATCTCCTGATAATATTTCTCCGAATCACCTGAAACAACTTTAGCACCTGCATTTTTCGCCGCTCTCTCAATCCCTGAGTTTTTATAACAATTTGCCCAGTTATCACATGTATGATCAAACAGGTAAACTTCCTTTGCTCCTGCACTGAAACATTGGTCAATAATTCTCTTCACCAGTACAGGATTAGTATTTGCGGCAAGGTCAGGTACAACATCCCATCCGATATTGGGTTTTACCAGAACCTTCTGTCCTTTCTGAACAAATGCACCCAAACCCCCAAGCTCCTGTATCCCAATATCAAACATTGCATCAGGATTACCACCCATAAGGGCAACCATATCATACTTGGCTCTCCCGCCTCCATTAGCAAACAGTTTTGTATGTCGGCCTAAACTTATCGACACTCCTGCTGCCAGTCCTGCTCCTGTTGATTTTCTAAGAAAATCCCTACGTTTCATTTTCTCTGTTTTTCTTTTCTTTTAAATCTAATGTGCTCCGAAAAATACAACTTTTTTTGTTAATATATACTGAATATGAGGCTATGTTGGTTCTTTTAATTTAAATCATTCAATATTATTGTGAACTTAAGTTAAATAGTATCTTCGCAATACAAATAATACAGCTTATTCTAAAAAATACTAAACAAAACAAACTATTGTTTGTATTATACTAAGAAATACAGAAATATTATATGAAAATTCTCCTTTATGATTGTTTTTCAGGTATTAGCGGTGATATGAACCTGGGAGCAATGATTGACCTTGGTATTGAAAAATCATACCTCCTTGGCGAATTGAACAAACTTAATCTGGATGGATGGAAACTAATTGCTGAGAAAGACCAGAGACATGGAATAACCGGTACCAGGGTTACTATAATGCAGGATCAAACCGACCAGTCTGTCAGGCATCTTTCTGATATTGAAAAAATTATAAATAATTCAGCATTAAGTAATAAAGTAAAGGAGCTCAGCAATAAAATCTTCAACAGGATAGCAGTTGCTGAGGCATCTGTACATGGCATCCCCACTGAAAAAGTTCACTTCCATGAAATAGGAGCCCTTGATTCAATCATTGATATTGTTGGAGCTTCAATATGTTTTGATACACTTAATGTTGATGAGGTCAGAGTTTCAACGATAGAGCTTGGTAGTGGTTTTGTTAATTGCAGTCATGGAAAATTGCCGGTACCTGCTCCGGCGACTTCTGAAATATTGAAAGGAATACCTGTAAAAACAGGAGGTGTTGATTTTGAAGCAACAACACCAACAGGTGCTGCAATACTGGCAACAGTTGGAACGTTCCCCTATCGTGTACAACCATTTACAATTGAAAAAACGGGATATGGCGTCGGGCAGAAAGATCATCCGGATGTGCCAAATCTTCTCAGAGTATTTCTTGGTGAAACAACAGATGATATAACGGGCCATGATGCTCTGATGTTGGAGTGTAATATTGATGATATGAATCCTGAATTCTTTGATTACATATTAGAAAAACTATTTAATGAAGGAGCTGCCGATGTTTTCATTTCAAATATAATTATGAAAAAAGGACGCCCCGGGAATGTGCTGAATGTTATATGTGAAAAAGGATCTGAAGATAGTTTAAAAAAGATAATATTCTCTGAATCAACAACTACAGGTATACGGATTTTCCCTTTCAGAAAAGATACCCTGGTTAGAAAATTCATTAAAATCAATACAATATATGGAGAAGTAACCATGAAATGTTCATATTATAAGGGGAAAGAGGTATCCTGTAAACCTGAATTTGAAGAATGCCGGAGAATAGCAGTTGAAAAGGGAATCCCTTTAAAAGTTGTCTTCAATGATATTATTTCACAATATACCAGAAGCCAGCAGGATAAGGGATAACATGGGCAGTTTGGCAGTTGGCAGTTGAGATATGAAAGTATTATACTAAAAACGGCACATAATGACAAAGGATAAACCTTCAGTTCTTGATTCAATCCTCAAGGAGCTGGGATCATTTGTAGTTGCCTTTTCAGGTGGAATTGACAGTTCATTCCTTCTGCACAGAGCGAAATCACTTGATTCACTAAAGGTTACGGCTGTTACAATAAGAACACCATATATTCCTTCCAGGGAAGTAAATGAAGCTGTTTCATTTGCACAATCCCACGGAATTGAACATCATATACTCGACATTGAATTTCCAGGGTCCATCAGGCATAATCCAACAGACAGATGTTATTTTTGTAAAAAAATACTCTTTACTGAACTTGTCAGTTTTGCCGAACAAAACGGTTTTAAATATGTAACCGACGGTACCAATGCCGATGATTCTGTTGAAATCAGACCTGGTTTAAGAGCTATAAATGAGCTGAATATAAGAAGCCCGCTTGCAGAAGCAGGACTTACAAAAGATGAAATAAGAGAACTGGCAAAAAAGGCAGGATTACATATTTGGAATAAGCCCGCCATGGCATGTCTTCTTACCCGGATACCCTACAATACTGAGGTTACAGGAGAAACGCTGAATATGATTGAACAAGCCGAGGATATACTTTTTGAAAAAGGTTACCCTGGAGCCAGAGTAAGATGGCATGGTGATGTTGCACGGATAGAGTGTCTCCCGGGAAAAGTTGACAAAATATTTAATGATCCCCGGAAACAACAAATTGTATTTGAATTAAAAAAATTAGGATTCAGATATATAACTTTGGATCTTGAAGGTTACAGAACCGGGAGTATGGATCCTGATAAATAATAATCATGACTGGCAAGGAACTGGAACAGCTACTTATAGAAGTAAGTAAAGGAACTATAAGCACAGAAGAGGCTCTTGAAAAACTAAAAAGTTTTCCATATACTGATCTGGGCTTTGCCAGAATTGATCATCACAGGGAAATAAGAACAGGCTATCCTGAAATAATTTACTGTGCCGGCAAAACCACTGAACAGGTTAAAAAGATATTCAGTGTAATGTCTCAGAATGAGAATAATGTAATAGGTACAAGAGCAGGAAGTGAAATGTTCAATGAAGTAAAAAAGCTTTTACCGGAAGTCAGATATTACGAAGAAGCAAGGATCATCTCAATTCAGAAAAAGAAACCTGATTCTCCTGATACTAAAATAGCGGTTATCACAGCAGGAACTTCCGATATACCAGTTGCCGAAGAGGCAGCCGTTACTGCAGAACTGCTTGGCAATAAAGTAATAAGGATCTACGATGTTGGTGTTGCAGGCATTCACAGGCTAGTGGATAAACTGCCGGAGATAAGGAGATGCAGTGCCATTATTGTAATTGCAGGAATGGAGGGAGCCCTTGCCAGTGTGGTCGGAGGACTGGTTGATAAGCCAGTGATCGCAGTCCCTACAAGTGTGGGATATGGCGCCAGTTTTGAAGGATTATCTGCCCTTCTAGCGATGCTGACAAGCTGTTCTACAGGAGTAACAGTGGTAAATATCGATAATGGTTTTGGTGCAGGATTTTCAGCAAGCATGATCAACAGGATAAACTATGACAGGTAAAATATTACTATCAACCGCATACCTGCCACCCATAGAATACTTCTCACAGATCATTAAATCGAAAGAGGTATTTATTGAAAAAGAAGAAAACTACATTAAGCAATCATACAGAAACCGTTGTTATTTTCTCTCTTCAGATGGTCCCCGGTTTTTCACAGTACCGGTTTTCATGGGAAGCTTTCATAAAATTCCTGTCAAAGAAATAAGGATCGATTATTCAAAAAGATGGCAGCAGATTCATCTTCGGGCATTAATCTCATCATATAAGTCTGCCCCCTATTTTATATATTATTTTGAGAATATTGAAAAGATAATTTTATCCGGTTATGAATATCTCCTGGACCTCAATATGGATCTTTTAAAGGCTCTTTTAAAGATGCTTAATATTGAAGCGAAATTGTCATATACCTCTGTTTTTAAGCCTATTGGGACATCTGAAAATGATTTCAGGCATAAAATAAATCCAAAGAAAGAATCAATTTATATTCCTAAACAATATTTTCAGGTTTTTACAAACGGGAAGGATTTTATTTCAGGATTGAGTATTATTGATCTGTTATTTAATATGGGTCCTGAAGCAATCGACTATATTTAATTATCGTCAGATTAATAAAATAAAAAAAGGCCGCTTTAATAATAAAGACAGCCTTTGTAAAGGAAGTATTTCAAAGCATCAGTATCCAAATTTATAACCAAATGTAACTGTATACATGTTCCTTGTTATGCTCATATCTGAAATAAGTGATTCGGTACTTGAGCTGTAAAGAACGTATTGGTGAGGATTCATCAGGGTACTGAAACCAAAATCAACATATACATTCTGTTCCCTGAAACCTGCTCCGAATGATAACGAATTATAGTCCAGATCCCTGTTAAGCTCCTGGTCAGCCCAAATCTTTCCATAATAGCTGTATCCTCCTCTTAGGTATAATCTGTCTAATCTTACTTCTGCACCTAAACGTAGATTAGAAGCGGCTTTTAATGTTCTTTTTATTGTTGCATTTTTTGAACTGTAGTTATAATCATCACCTGTATCGGAGAATCTGGCAGTACTGTAGTCAATAAATTCGTAGTCAACACTTATCAGTGCGAGTTTTTTAAGCTGAACAGCAGCTCCAACAATTGCTTTGAAAGGTGTTGTAAGAGCATAGCTGTATCTCACTGGATCGTTGGAAGCACTGTAATGCGACCCATCAGTAAAATTAGATGTCATATTATCATAAACATATTCATTGATTTTGTATAAAGTTGGTGAGTGGAAAGCGAATCCTAACCTTAGTATCTCAATTGGCTTGTAAATTGCTCCTATCTTAAGCCCGTAACCGGTACCTTCATTACTGTAATAAAATGTATAGTCGAAATTCTCAAATTCTGAAGGCAGTATTGCATCAGTTGATTCAAGATGTTCATACTGGCTCGAATAATTAAGGTGACTAATCCCCAGGGTTGCACCAACAAAAAGGTTGTTTGAGAGATTTATACCTGCTGATATTGCATGTTCACCGGTATAGCCTCCATGGTTTACCAGTCTCCTCATTGTTTGCCCATAAACAGAAGGAGGATTGTCTCCATAATTTGAGTAAGCTGTCCCGTAGGATGTATTAAAACCAGGTAAGGAGTCTATTATCCATGTCTCCCAGGCAAGATATGAATCGGGAGCATAGTCTGACAGCTCACTTCTGTATAATCCCTCTGCATTATCTGTCCACAGGTCAGCCAGTGAACTATTATCACTTATACCGTCAATAATAATACTCTGGTTAAGATTATTGGTCTTGTTGAAGGTATACCCAATATTAAGGGATATGAGTCCTGTTTCCCTGTCATTATTAATAATATTAGCCACTATGCCTGCCTGGGCAAGGTTAAAATTATAAATATAATCAGTGGTATTTGTGCTGTTGAGTCCGGCAGTAGTTTTAATATGAAAGAGTTGAGGTGTTATGCTTAACTCAGATGACCGGAATACACCAAGTCCTGCCGGGTTCTGGCTTAATGAGGAAATATCACCTCCAAGGGCGGTAAATGCACCTCCCATCGACATGAACCTTGCTGTACCCGTGTAGAACTGTTGTGAATATCGTAATGCATCATCTGCATTTTGGGCAAAACTCGCCGAGAGTGTTGCAAAAAGGATTACATATATCAGAGCTATTTTTTTCATAATTGTCGTTTTTTACTTAAAACAATTCCACCACTCCATAAACAGAATGAACTAATTTACACAGGCATAAAACTCATGTACTTTTATCTTCTTCCTCCTGATGATGATGAACTTGACGATGATCTGGAGGAAGAGGAGCTGGAAGAGGATGAGCCAGATGAATAACTGCCTCCTGATCTGGAACCTGAAGATCCGCTGCTATATGATCCTGATGAGCGGCTTGAACCAGAAGAATATGATCCGCTTGAGGTACTTCTCCTTGAAGGAACAGAATAGCTGCTCCTGGTGTTGCTGTTATATGATCTGCTCTGCCCGGCGGATACTGATGAGCTGCTTCCCGATGTACTCCTGTTAGTTCCTGAGTACGACGAACCTGGTCTTTCTGTACTTACCCTGCTATTATTATATGAGGGTCGTGTACTCATTCTAGGATTATTATAACTTGGTGTATATGTTCTGTTTACTGAATTATATTCAGGTTTGGAAACAGTTGTGGATCTTGTGGTTGTACTTCTTTCTGTTGCCTGGCTGGCACTTTTGGTCAAATCCTCACCTATTCTGGAATCTGCCGGATTCAACTTCTGCCTGCTATCTGTAGCTGATGATATTGTTCTCCTCGAATCAGTAGCAATTGTATTGGTAGAAGTGGCCGACCGTCTGGTTGCATCAGTGGTTACACCTTTCGATAAGTAACTGTCGCGCCTTGATGATACTGCTGAAGGCATACTGCTGTTCCATCTTGTAGAATAAACACTCTGTCTTTCCCTCCTTCCATAATTCGAATAACCTTTTGAATCATTGCTGTAGTATGCACCAGAAAAATAGCCCCAGTTTCCACCATAATATGGATAGTAGTATGATGAATAAAAGGGAGTATAGAAACCACCATAATAGCTCCTGTAAAACAAGCTTGGAGAATATCCATAATATCCATAATACGGATAATCATAATAGAGAGGACTGGAGTAGAACGGATCATAATAAGGATATCCGTAACCGAAACTCATTGAGGGGTATCCCCAGCTGTAATAGAAAGGATCTCGCCAATAGGGATAAAAATAATTACCATGAAACCGTCTCAGTCTTCCTGAATACGAGTAATCATCATAATAACCATAATCACTATAATTATTATCAGAAATCAATTGATTATCATTTATTGCTTCAGAATATTCATCTGAAACAAGGGTATCAGCTGAATAAATATTGTCATAATAATTATTATCCCGCAGATCACCTTCAACTATCTGGTTCGATACACCCCGCTGAATCTTTGTTACCTGCCCGTCTGAAGGGAGATAGTAAAGGTCATCATACTCAAACCCTGAGTAAAGCCCTGATGAACAGGAGCCCAGTATAAAAAGTACCAGAATTGATATGTAATTTACTGCTTTCATTATTGATTCCCTCTCTTGGTTCATTTCTTTTATACACGCAAATATTGTACCAAATTACCTGTAAATAACACGGAACTATCAAATATAGTAATTATAATTTCATATCTGTTTTGCAAGAATAACCAAATATAATATATTTTTCAACTGATTACTTTAAAAAGGCGGTTGTCTCAAAAAAGATTTCTTACCTTCTGTTTCTACTGGATGAGCCTGACGAAGATTTTGATGATGAATCCGATGATCTTGACTTTGAACCTGATGATGAGCTCTTTACAGCTGATCCTGAAGAACCCCTGCCGGATCCCTGTGATACGGTTGCCCTGCTGCCCGAAGACCCTGATCTGCCGGAAGGAGCTGGTTGCTCAATTCTTCTGTTTGCAGGTGCTGTAACAGGTGCTACTCTGTTCGGGGTTCCGGAATTACTGCCTTTATTATCAAAATTTCCATTTTTACTATTCTGCTGGCTGTGAATATTGTTTCCACGGGTACCTGTATTTAGGTCATTATTTATAACACTCCGTGATCCGGATGACGAAGTTCCTGCCCGCCTGGAAATCTCTCCGGAATTTGACCTGTTATAATCGTCAGATCTGTTCCTGTAAGGATAATCTCTTGAGGAATACCTGGTTGCATTATTATAACGGTAATTGTCAGATGAATAATACACAGGTCTGTTGTAATTATTGTACCATCTGTTATAACCGTACCATCCGCTATAATAATTCCTCCAGCGGGGTCCGATATTTATATTGATGATAACCGGAGAATACCAGCTATAGTAGAATGGATCATAATCCCAGTACCATGAACTCCCGAAGTATGGATCATACCAACTGTAACTATATATCGGGTATCTGTAGGAGTATCTGAATCCAAAACCGAATCCACCACCTCCATATATGCTGGTTCCCCATGAATATGGCCTATAATTGTACCAGTAGGTTTCTGTAAACATTGGGGAGTAATAGTCGAAAGCTGCATAAGACCTGTGAAACCTGTTTATTCGTGATGCGAAATAATAATCATAATCATTATAATAGTAATTATTGACTACCAGTCCTGTGTTATCATCTCTGAAGCCGCTATTATCAGCAAACTGAGCTGCCATCGGTGAACCAGCAAGCAGCAGGGCTGATATTATTCCGATGTAAAATTTTGCTTTCATGTTGAACCTCCTGTTTTTTTTAATGATAACTAAAGTTTTTATCTATTTTTACGCTTTCTTTTCTATTCAAATATAGTAAATCAAATAGTGTACCAAAACTATGGCTAAGTTTCTTACAAACAAAGATGAAAATTATGCACAATGGTATAACGACCTGGTAATTAATGCAGAACTTGCCGAAAATTCAGCAGTAAGGGGATGCATGGTCATTAAACCATATGGTTATGCAATATGGGAAAAAATACAGGCGGAACTCGACAGGATGTTTAAAGCAACAGGGCATGAAAATGCCTATTTTCCTATTTTCATACCAAAATCATTTTTCAGCAGGGAAGCAAAACATGTTGATGGATTTGCTAAAGAATGTGCCATAGTAACACATTACCGGCTTAAAAAAAACGAGAAAGGTGATGGAGTTGTTGTCGATCCCGATGCCAAGCTTGAAGAGGAGCTTATAATCAGACCTACTTCTGAAACCATTATCTGGCATTCATACAAGAACTGGATTCACTCCTACAGAGATCTTCCCATATTGATAAACCAGTGGGCCAATGTTGTAAGATGGGAAATGAGGACGCGGCTTTTCCTGAGGACCACTGAGTTTCTGTGGCAGGAAGGCCATACTGCGCATGCAACCAGGGAAGAGGCTGTTGAAGAGACTGAAAAGATGATCAATGTTTATTCTGATTTTGCGGAAAATTATATGGCCCTCCCGGTTATTAAGGGCTATAAGTCTGAAAATGAGCGCTTCGCCGGTGCTATCGATACCTATGCTATTGAAGCTCTGATGCAGGACGGGAAAGCCCTGCAGGCTGGAACGAGCCATTTCCTGGGTCAAAATTTTGCTAAAGCCTTTGACGTTCAGTTCACTGATAAAAACGGGAAACTGGATTATGTATGGGCAACTTCATGGGGATTATCAACAAGAATGATAGGAGCACTTGTCATGGCCCATGCAGACAATAACGGACTGATTCTGCCACCCAGGCTGGCACCTGTACAGGTAGTAATAATTCCTGTTTTCAAAAACACAGAACAACTGGAAAAGATTAACGGATTAGCTCAAAAAATAAGTAATGGACTACAGGAAAAGGGGATATCTGTAAAATATGATAACCGTGATAACAACACACCCGGATGGAAATATGCCCATTATGAATTAAAAGGAGTTCCCATACGTCTGGCTATTGGTCCTCGTGATCTTGAACAGGGGACCATTGAGATTGTCAGAAGAGACACCCTTGAGAAGAAAAACCTCCCGGCAGACAATATTGCTGATTATGTGGTAAACCTTTTGGATGACATTCAGAAGAATATATTCAACAAAGCGGCTGATTTTCAGAAAAATAACACATACTACCCAGACAACTGGGATGAATTTGTAAAAATACTGAATAACGGAGGAGGATTTATTTTGGCCCACTGGGATGGAACAACAGAAACAGAGGAGAAGATAAAAAATGAGACAAAGGCCACAATTAGGTGTATTCCATTTGATGCTCCCGAAGAAGATGGCAGGTGTATATATTCAGGAAAACCTTCAAAGAGAAGGGTTCTGTTTGCTGTTGCATATTAGAATATGATACCCTTTTAAAAGAAAAGTCCGCTATTATTCTCTATAAAAATATTAAATTAGGTGCTTTAAATGCATTGCCATGAAAGATCTCGATGAAAAAAGAGTGTCAATCATTAACACTCTTAATGAAAAATCAGTTCTAAAACAAAATGTTTATGACAATACACTAGAATCATTCGGAATAGTTAAAGAGATCCTTAAAGGCTTTGCCAAAGAAGTAAATACAAGTCTGGGTAATATTGATCCGAGAATAAAACTGGAATATACCGACAGGAGCAGCTTTGACGCCCAATTGAAGGTAGCGGGAGATATTTTGTTTTTTAGCATGCACTCCAATATATTTAAGTTCGACAGGGAGCATCCGGTTTGGAAGACCGCCTACATTCAAAAGAACAAATACAATGCATACTCGGGAATAATTAACATATATAATTTTCTGTTCGATTCATTCAAATATTCAAGACAGGATGACCTTGGTTACCTTATTGCAAGGATATTCATCAATCATGAAAAACAATATCTTGTTGAAGGGAAAAGACAAATGGGAATGCTCTTTAGCAACTACGGTAATGAAGCTATAAGCAGGCACTCATTAAAAATAATTATTTCGACTGCCATTCAATATGCTCTTGAATTTGATCTGCTGGTTCCTCCATATGATACAGTAAAAATCGCTACTGTAGGACAGGCTGAAGCTAAAATACAGCATTCAAGGGTTATCACAGGTAAACGACTGGGATTCCAGTTTAATTCAGATGATGTTCTCGAAAAAAACTCAAATGAATCCTGATGTGGATTATGGAAGATATATACAGAAGATCCTCCATATTTTTATTCTGCCGGCATTTCTGTGTTTTTCTACCCTCCTGAATTCTCAAAGCCGGACAGAGAAAAAAGTTGTTCCGCAGGTAAGCTCTGATTCATTATTTAAGATCAGGTATATTCATCAACCATTTATTTCAGTGGGTTTTCACAATATTCCCGATTCACCTTTACCATACAACAATTCAAATAATCATCCCCTCCCTTTATTCCTTGATTCACTCAAGGTAAAAGCATCAAAAAAACTTATTACCAAAAAACTATATGACTTCCTTATTGTATCACATGAACCATCCTTAAAAAAAGAGATTACAGGATCAAGTGAAAAAGGCTACAGTAATTATACCGGAATGAGAATAAGGAATATTGAAATAAGAAGGCTAAATGTCTTTGGCTCCAATATTAACAATCCCATAGCTTTTGATCCTAACAAGCTGGAAAAATTCTTAAATGCAACTCATATAAACACAAATGAACATATAATCCGTAAAAATCTCCTCTTTTCAGTGGGAGACACAATTTCTCCCCTTGTAATCAGTGATAATGAAAGAATTATCAGACAATTACCATACATTGATGATTCAAGGATAATAGTGATTCCTGTTTCTGAAGAGGAAGTTGATATAGTAATAATAACAAAGGATATTTATTCTCTGGGAGTTGCATACAAATACAGCAGTATTACAAAAGGTTCAGCTTCACTCTTCGAAAAGAATATCTTTGGTATGGGACATGAATTCAAGATTAATATGCCTTATAACAGTGATTTACCAGATTCTCCGGGCTTCGGTTTTGAATATAATATTAATAACATCTTAAAGTCATTTGCCAACCTGGGTCTTTTCTATTTTGATGGCCTGGGTGAGCAAACATTCGGATTCAATCTTCAGCGTAAACTGGTTAGCTCAACAACTAAATATGGCGGAGGAGTTTCAATAAGAGAAATGTTCACCACAGAAGACCTTGACACACTGCTTGTTCCGGAACCATTGAAATATAATTTTCAGGATTATTGGGTGGCCCGTTCATTTCTTCTCAACAGGGAATCTGTAACCAGACTGATACTGGGCGCCAGGTATACAAATAATAATGTTTTTGACCATCCCCTTATAATGCCTGATTCATATCATTATCTTCAGAAATACAGGATATTCATGGGATCTGTATCTCTTTCCGTTCAAAAGTTCTATAAAACGAATCTTATTTATGGATATGGAAGAACTGAAGATATTCCATATGGTGGATTAATAAACATTACTGCAGGAAGAGAGATCAATGAATTTAAAAGAAGGATTTACACAGGAGTATCTATTTCGCTGGGGGAATCAATAAAAAGTCTGGGATATTTTTATACATCAGCAGGTATTGCAGTCTTTTTTAATGAAGGCCAAACTGAACAGGGGATCCTGTCTATTAGAACACAATACATTTCCAACCTGCTGAACCTTGGTAGATACAGGATAAGGAATTTTGCCAAAGTCAATTATACAAGAGGATTTGACAGGTACTCGGATGAATTTTTAAAATTTATCCGTGATGATGGTTTTTCAGGTTTTAAAAACGACTCTGTTGGAGGCAGGCAAAGACTGGAAATAAGCCTTGAATCCGTTTTCTTCAGCCCGGTGAATTACTATGGTTTCAAATTTGCATTATTTGGCTTTGCAGAACTTGGATTCCTGTTTGGCACAAACGAATTTGTAAGGCAGGGAGATGTTTTATCCAGTATAGGTCTGGGAGTAAGAATAAGAAATGATAACCTTGTTTTCAATACATTGCAGATAAGAATTGGCTATTTCCCGAACCTGCCCGATTATTCCAGTGTCAATTATATACTGGTATCAGGGGAGCAGTTACTACGGCCTGACAACTTCGATCCTGATCCACCTTCATTTTTAAATTTCCAGTGATTACCAGATTATTTTATATGCTTAAAAAATTTCTGACATATATTAAGGATAATAAGCTGATCAAGAAGGATGAAAGGGTATTGATGGCTGTAAGTGGTGGTATTGACTCGATGGTAATGGCCGATCTATTCCTTAAAGCCGGTATTGAAACAGGAATAGCCCACTGTAATTTTTGCCTAAGGGGAAAAGAGGCTGACAAAGATGAGGCACTTGTAAGAAATTATGCCGAAGAAAATAATATAATATTCTTTTCAAAACGCATTGACACCAAAGGATATGCAACCATGAAGGGAATTTCTATACAAATGGCTGCCAGGGAATTACGATACTCATGGTTTGATGATATTATGAATGAGAAAGTATTCAATCTTACAGCTCTTGCACATAATCTTAATGATAATATTGAAACAATGCTGATCAATCTTACCAGAGGTACAGGTATTACAGGACTAACCGGAATGAAACCATCAGCAGGAAGAATAATCAGACCTTTGCTTTTTGCTACCAGAAGTGAAATTGAAGCATATTGTAAAGAAAATATAATCGCCTATCGTGAAGACAGGTCTAATGCTGAAACAAAATATACACGCAACAAAATAAGACATAAAGTCATTCCCGAACTAAAAGCTATAAACCCTTCTGTTGAGGCCACTCTGAATGAAACAGCACAAAGGTTAAGTGCTGTAAAAGATATTATTTCTCAATTTACAGAAGAAATAAAAAACAGGGTAATCAGTGAAAGAGATAACAATAAAATTGTCAATATCAGGCTTTTACATCCATATTTAAGTAATAGCACCCTCATTTTTGAACTATTGAAACCATTTGGGATAACAGATACCACCCTTAAAAATCTTTTTACCATTATTGAAGGAAAATCCGGCAAACGCATTTATACCATTTCTCATATGATCCTGAAGAACAGAAATGAGTTAATTATATCCGGATTAAAGGAAAGCCTAAATGTGTTTTATGAAATACAAAACATCGCCGGATTAAAAAAGATACCTTTTATAGTCTCCGCTGATATTATAAGCATGTCAGGCAATTATAACATACCTGCTGATAATGATACAGCTTGTCTCGATTCATTAAAAGTATCCTTCCCACTCATAATAAGAAATTGGCAGCCTGGTGATTACTTCTATCCCCTGGGAATGACACAGAAAAAGAAACTGAGTGATTATTTCGTCGATCGTAAATACTCCATAATTGATAAAGAAAAAAGACTAATAATGGAATCATCTGGTGATATAATATGGATTATTGGCGACAGAATAGACAACAGGTTCAAAATAACGCAATCAACGCATAATGCATTGATAATAAAGTTGTTAAAACGTTAAGGGTTATACGATTCTATATTCTTTCCCCAAAAACTCCCCTGTCAATCATCATCAGGTCGGCAAGTGTTATTGCGGTTGCAGCTTCAACGATAACCGGCATACGAAGTGCAATACAGGTATCATGCCGTCCCTCAATCTTCAGAACCTGCATTTCCTTCTTTTTAAAATTGAAAGTTTTTTGTTTCACACCTGTTGAAGAGGTTGGTTTGACAGCTACCCTGAAAACAATTTCGTTACCGTTCGATATTCCTCCGTTTATACCGCCGGCATTATTTGTAGCTGTTTTCCCATTTTCATCAATAAATGAATCATTATGGTCAGATCCGGCCATCAAGGCTGCAGTAAATCCTGAGCCAAATTCAATTCCTTTTATTCCAGGAATTGAGAATACAATATGACTGATTGCTGATTCAAGGGAATAGAAAAAAGGTTCTCCCAACCCACTGTGTGGATTTTTAACTTTACATTCAATAATAGCCCCTATTGTATCATTTTTGGCCATTGCTTCCTGCAAAGCTTTTTCAATATTTTCAGATCCTCCTGCTGATATAAGTTTCGCAGAAATCTCCATACCGCTGCTAATTTTCTTCGCTATTACACCGGCAATAACAATTCCCCAGGTTATTCTTCCTGAAAAATGTCCGCCTCCTCGCATATCGGCAAATCCCGAGTATTTAATCTTTGCAGTATAGTCGGCATGACCGGGACGTGGTATATCGGTAAATTCACGGTAGACAGAAGAATCAGTATTCTTATTATGTGTAATGATAGTGATCGGTGATCCTGTAGAGAAACCATTGTAAACTCCGCTGAGTATCTCCGGAAGATCAGCTTCATGGCGGTTTGTTGTTCCCGGAGATCCACTCATTCTTCTGCTCAGATCGGTAATAAAATCCTCAGGTTTAAGTGCAATTCCCGGTGGACAACCGTCAATTGTGACACCCATTACACGACCATGCGATTCTCCAAAAACGTATACCCTGAAAACTATCCCAAATGAATTCATAATATTGTTTTATTGTTTATACTTTCCGTAAAAATCAATTGCCTCACTGAGAGGTATTTTCCGGACAATACCTTTACCTGTCTTCTCAAGGAAAACAAAGTTTATATCATTACCTGCCCTCTTTTTATCGTGTAATACCAGCTCTTCCATTTTTTTGACCGGCACATTATACTCCCTGAGTAACTTGTATTTATTAAGAAGTCCTGTTATTCTTAAAGTCTCCTCATCGTTGATTAGTCCCTTCTGGTTTGAAAAGACAGCGGCAAGCTCCATTCCTGATGCCACTGCAAAACCATGCTTTAATGACTCGTGCAGTTCAAGAGCATGACCGAAGGTATGTCCGAAATTAAGTATTCGTCTTACACCGCTTTCCTTCTCGTCCTGTGCGACTATCGAGGCTTTATACCTGACTGCCTTTGTAACCAGCACCGAAAGCATATCATTATCCCTTGCAATAATCTCACGATAATTGGTTTCCAGCAAATATATGATCTCCGGATCACCAATAAACCCTGTCTTTATAAGCTCTGCAAGACCAGACAGATATTCCTCTTCAGGTAATGTCTGTACCATTGAAGTGTCGCATATTACAAATTCAGGCTGTCTGAAACTTCCAATAACATTCTTGATGTTACCGAGGTTAACTCCATTTTTCCCACCGGTACTGGCATCAACCTGTGATAACAAACTTGTGGAAATATAACCGCATCTAATACCTCTCATGAAAACTGAAGCTAAAAATCCGGTTATATCGCAAACTACTCCTCCGCCTATAGCAAGGATAAATCCCGAACGTCCTATACCCTCATGTAAAAGTTGCTGCGATAACTTCTCTATTTCCCCGAGGTTCTTACTATCTTCTCCTGGTTTAATTTCAAGGACGGGATACGGTGGAAACTCCCTGCCATAAATATTCCTGACGTTGCTGTCAGTAATAATTACTGTATTGTTTGCAGGTAAAAGAGGCAGACTCTCCTTCCAATCCGCACCTGTTGTAATTTCAGATACAGAACCCGAGGTATTTATTAAAACCTTCTCCAATGTATAGTTTTATAACAGGTAAAGCTATGAAATCTCCTTTAACAATCAACCAGAAGCTTGAAAATAACACTATTTTCGATTCATACCGAAATTATTTTTCAAAGATAAAAATCCTTAACTTTCCTGCCCTCTTACAGAGTTATCACAGCATGACACTAAAAGAAAGATACAGAGGAATACTTGATTATTTTTCTCATAATATGCCGGTTGCCGAAACTGAACTGACATACGGGGATCCCTTTGGGTTAATAGTATCAGTAATTCTGTCAGCACAATGTACCGATAAACGGGTTAACATGATTACACCTTCCCTTTTAAGAAGGTTCCCCGATGCAAAATCAATGGCAGAAGCAACACAGGAAGAAATATTTGAGTTTATCAAATCATGTTCCTATCCAAACAACAAGGCTAAACATCTTTCTGGCATGTCCAAAATGCTATCCTCAGAATTTAAAGATAAAGTACCTTCTGATCCTATTCTTCTTCAGAAGCTGCCAGGGGTGGGACGAAAAACAGCCAATGTGATTGCCTCCGTGCTTTTTAGAATCCCTGTATTAGCGGTCGACACTCATGTTTTCAGGGTCTCCGGCAGGATAGGTCTTACCAGGGATGCAAAAACACCGGTTCATGCCGAGAAACAACTGACAAAACATATTCCTGAAGATCTGATACATAAAGCCCACCACTGGCTTTTGCTTCATGGCAGGTATATATGCAAAGCAAGGACCCCGTTTTGTGATAAGTGTGGTATTACAGTGTATTGTAAATATTATACTAACAAGGTCGGGAAAAAACAAAATCTTAAAAACAAATAATGATTTACTTTGCAAATAAAACAAACAGGTCATTTTTTGTTATTTTTAAACCAGGATTTTAACAGATGCCAGATGGATTATAAAGAGAAATACAAAGAATTAACTGAAATAAAAAGGAATCTCGAGAAGGAGCTTCAAAAACTGCGTTTAAAATCAAAAGTAAAGGAGACTTCTTCCGATAATATGATATTGAAAGCTTTTCACTATGCTCCAAATCCTATGGCACTTACATTGCTGGAAACAGGAAAATTCGTGGATGTAAATTCTACTTTCCTTGAAATTCTTGGTTTTGAGAAGAATGAGGTCATTGATCGTACACATGAAGAATTAGGACTATTTCCTGATATTGAAGAGATCAATAAATATATCAGATCACTATCAAAACTCAAAAGGATACAAGATTACACAATAACCCTGCGAACCAAAACCGGGGAAGAAAAACCTTTTCTTTTTTCGGCTGAAAAGATCCTGCTGGATAATAAGACCTACCTCATGACCATTTATTCCCCGTTAAGTAATAAAAAAAATATTAAGATCAGAGATAGCCAGGGGATTGTACTTGAAGAGATATTTAATACAGTTAGCAGTTATCTTGCCCTTTTCAGTGTAGGAGAGGATAATAAATTCTATATCATCGACATAAACAGTAAGGCAGAAGAAGTCGAGTTTGTCGATAAAGATGAGGTGTGTGGAAAGAACATTGAAGAGACTCCTTTGAGTGAACGCAAGAAATTAATGGAACTGTTGCATCATGTTCAAATAACAGGTGAAGCTCATAAACTGGCAGTCTCGGAAAAGGGAGATGATACAGAAGGTTATTATATGGCATTTATTCTTACATCCGGGAATATTGTAATAACCTGGGAGCCGGGGCACCAGCAAAAGAGCAGGGATGATTACGACAAACAGAAAGAATTGTTCCAGACCTTTGCAGAAATGCTGCCGGTGGTAGTATATGAACTTGATCTGACAGGAAGGGTTACATATGGAAATAAGACAGGACTGGATCTCTTCGGTTTAAAAAGTGAAGAAATTGAAAAGAAATTGTATATCTCAGATTTGTTTTCTGAAAATAATAAGGAGATGATGGCAAATCTTGAGTCAATAAAAACTATTGATGATACTCCAAGCCATGAATACATCGTCAGGAGAAAAGATGGCACTGTAATACCTATTTTAACGCATTCATTCGGAATATTTCGTAATGAAGAAAAAGTCGGATACAGGGGTATGCTGTTAGACCTGAGTAAACATAAAAAATATGAAGATCAGATAATAAGAGAGAAAGCTTTCCTTGAACATCTTATTGATTCTACACCTGAAGCAATCGTTATAACTGATGTTAATGGCAAAATTTCTTTAATAAACAAGGAATTTACAGATCTCTTCGGTTATACAAGTGAAGAGGCCATAAATCAAAATATTGATGATCTTGTTGTGCCTGATGACCTCAGGAAGGAAGCGTTAGGTATTGAGGTGCTCTCTTCACAAAATAAAAAAGTAATAAGCCAGACTGTCAGGATAGATAAATATGGAAACAGGATCTATGTTTCACTAATCGGAACTGCAATTATTGTAAATGATGAACCTGTCGCTATAATTGGAATTTACAGGGATATAACCACTGAAAGGAAGAATGTTTTGCTCCAGGAAATACTCTATAATATTTCCTCTGCAGCATTGAAACAGATGGATATCAAGGAGATATACCCTGTAATTGTGGAGGAGCTGAGTAAAATATGGGATACTAATAATTTTTTTATTGCACTGTACGACCAGACATCTGACACACTCTCTCTCCCATTCTTTGCAGATGAAAAAGACGATTTCCAGGAGGTACCTGTCGAAAAGACGATAACGGGCTATGTAATTAAAAATGATAAACCGGTATTACTTAAAGAAAATGATCTTAAGGTGCTGGAAGAATCAGGAGACATAGAACTTGTTGGTACAGAGTGTAAAGTATGGATGGGTGTTCCTCTTAAGGTCGAAGGTAAAATCATAGGAGTAATGTGTCTCCAGGATTATAATGACGAAGACAAATTCACACAGGATGATCTTTATGTGCTTGATTTTATTGCAAACCAGATAGCTATTGCCATACAAAGGAAAATAATGCTTGACAACCTTGTAACTGCACGTGAGAAAGCTGAAGAGGCAGCACTGTCAAAGCAAATTTTCATGTCAACAATGAGCCATGAGATCAGAACACCTCTTAATGAGGTCATTGGAATAACAAACCTTTTGCTTCAGGGTCAACCCCGTGAAGACCAGATGGATTTTATCAAAACCCTCAGGTTCTCCGGGAATCACCTGCTTACCCTTGTTAATGATGTACTCGACTATAACAAGATGGAATCAGGTAAAATAGTATTTGAACAGATACTATTCAACCTGGACAATTTCATGGAAGAAATAATGAGATCATATTCCTTCAGATCGAAAGCGAAGAACCTTGAATTTGAGATCAGGAAAGAAGGAACACTCCCTGAAGAGATTATCGGAGACCAGATCAGACTTAACCAGATTCTCTCAAACCTCCTCTCAAATGCACTTAAATTTACTAACCAGGGAAGTATTACAATAACAATCAGAGAACTTGAAAGAAAAGACAAAAAGGTTAGCCTGGAGTTTTCAGTTAAGGATACCGGTATAGGTATTGCAAAGGAAAAACATGATACTATATTTGAGAGTTTTTCCCAGGCATCGCCTGATACGACAAGGTATTTCGGAGGTACAGGGCTTGGGCTGGCTATTGCAAAGAAACTTGTTGAACTACAGGGTGGTAAAATACAACTTGATAGTGAACCTGATGCAGGATCAATATTTTCCTTTAATATTACTTTCGGGATCGCAGATAAAGGTGAACATGATAAAACAGATGAAATAAAAGAATCATACATAGGCCTTGAAGGGAAAAAGATCCTTGTTGCTGAAGATAACAAGGTGAATTTCTTTGTAGCTAACAAATTCCTGACAGGCTGGGGTGCTGTTGTAACACCTGCAGAAAATGGACAACTCGCACTCGACCTCCTTGAAAAAGAAGATTTTGATCTTATTCTGATGGACCTTCATATGCCGGTGATGGATGGCATCGAAGCTACGCGCATTATAAGAAAATCAGAAGATCCCAGAATAAGGGACATCCCTATAGTTGCTCTGACTGCAGCAATAATGTCAGAGACACATGATAAGATCGATGAACTGAAAATCAATGACTATATACTAAAGCCATTCAAACCGCACGATCTTTTCGAACGAATCAGGAAACATATAAGATAAACGGTTTAAGGTTTAAGGAAAAACTACATACTGAATTTTCCGTGTATAATGTGCCGTGCGCTGTGTACCTTATTTAATACAGTTTTTGCTTATATATCCGGCAGCTTTTTTGTTACCCAGGTTAAATGATTTCCTGAAATCATAGCAGGCATCTTCCTTTCGCCCTGAATTAAGCAGGGCAATTCCTTTATTAAGCCATACTTCTGAATTTGAAGGATCGAGATCGAGCGACATGCTGTAGTCCTTCATGGCCCAGTCCCACGAGCGCGATAACAGATAGATGTCAGCCCTGTCAATATAACATTCAGGATCACCCGGATGATACTTCAGATTCTGTGAAGAGTATTCAAGTGCTTTAAGATAATTGCCTGAAGCAGAATATATCTTTCCCGATAACCGCAATGCTTTTTTGCTTTTTGGATAAAGGGATAAATATTTCTCTAAATCAGTTGCAGCTTTATTTGTTTCTCCTGTCTTCTCGTAACATTCAGCCCTTGAAAGGAACAGATCAGCATCAGGAATCTCTATTCCTATGAGCTTTGAAAGTGTTACAGATGCCCCTGCATAATTTGACATGGTCATCTGTGCTTTTGTCATTAGCCTGAGGTATTTTTCATTATCAGGTTGTGAATTTATCAATCCGGAGAGTAACTTCAACGCTTCTGAAGGTTTGCCGGAAAAGAGGTTAAACAATGCTCTGGCATAAAGTACCTCGTTTTTGTCCTTGTATTCGCTACCAAGTTCCGCCAACCTGTTAAATGCATCATCCTTCATACCTTCATTCAGGTAGTATTCTATTTCCGAGACACCTGTTTCAAGGTTTGAATACCACTCATTTTTCCAAAACTGACGCCACTCAGGTTTGTTTTCGATTGATCCGAAAGCAGGATCCAGCAACACCTCTTTTGCAGCTTTCCTTAATGGTGATTTAATATTCCTTTCAAGGTGATATAGAGATGTACCAGCATCACCTTTCAAAGCATAAATCCTCGATAAACCATAGTCACCCGAAAATGGTACAAGCTTATTTGCACTGTTATAATCTGTTATGGCATTCTGATAATCTCCCTGTCCAGTATATGCTTCTGCCCTTTCAATATATAACCTGCTTTCCTGTTTCTCTTTTAAAACAGAGGAAAGAAGTTCCACCGCTTCTCCCGTATTACCATTTTCAATGAGTGCTTTTGAACGAAGGAGAGTCTCATAGACCGACTGCCCGTAAAGATTTCCTGTAAAGAAGCAGGCTGCCAGAAATATTAATATCCGTCTTATCATTTTGTATCCCATTGTTATTTTGTCTCCAGGGGTTTGATTTCAGCATCCACCTCCGTCAATATATGGATAAAGCCTGATATATGGAATTGTTCAAGACCGGTTATCCTCCACTCAAAAACATCACATTGATAGAAATAAACCCCCGGTGATACTATTTTACCTTTATAGGTTCCATCCCAGTTTAACCTGGGTTCCTCAGTTGAGAATATAAGTAAACCATTACGGTTAAAGAGCTTAAAATCAACCTTTTCTACAAGGGCTGAAGTTTTAGCCAGTAATTCATCATTAAACCCGTCTCCGTTTGGTGTAAATACATTTGGTATCTCATAAAATTTACATGAATCAATACAAACCATTACAGATTTTTCACTTTCATTACCCAGCAGGTCAAATGCCGTAACAGCATAACAACCTGATAGTATCTCACCCGGATAGTGTCTGTATAGGAATGTGTTTTTATCATTTATCGTTTCAATAGGTAAAAGATCCTCCTCATATTTCATTTTATAATAAATATTGTAACCTGCTACATCGGCAAAGCATTCCGGATCGCTTATACTCCACATTACTGTATTATACAGAGAATCGCACTGGCTGTTGACAGTTATCACTGGTGGGCAAGGGGCTTCGTTATCGACAGGTGTTACACAGATTATTTCAGAAAAGTTAACAAGCCCTTTTGGCATATCATCCGCAAGATATCCTCCTGTTGATTTTAAATAGTAACAATATTCCTTTTCGTTTTCAAGACCGTAATCAATGTATGTCAGCTGGTTGGTTGTCCCTACAGAATCAAATTCCATAGTCACATCGTTAAGTCTGAAAAAATCATACTGTGTATTTATCCATGGCACATTCCTGTTAATTATGAATCTTGATTTACGGTCACCGGGGTTTGCTTCCAGGAACATAGAAGATGCGATGCCCGGATCGCCTATCAGGAATTCGTATCCCGGGGTTCTGTTCCAGAGTTCAATCTTATAGATAAAGCCATACGACTGTGTATTTAACAGTGTGTCAATGAATATTGTATCATTCAAATCGACTGTAGGTAGTGTATAGATAAGAGAATACTCATCTGATAATATTCCCTGTGCCCTGTAAATAAGATATTCATAAGGTCCGGAAGCTGTTGGAATAGTGTCGAGTCTGTCAGGTTTTTTCCAGGCAATATAAATGGATCCGTTAACCGGATCAGTATTTCTGATACTTACGTTCGTTATTACCGGAACACCTGATACCAGTGTTGATGTAATTTCGTTAGAGGCCTTGCTTTCGGTACCGTTTTTATAGACGGCTACAATCCTGTAGGTATATTCATTTCCATGCATTAGTCCCTCTCCCCCATTTGTATCAGTATATGTAAGAGTATTACTGCCGCCTATATAACCTGCTTTTACAAATCCGGTCCAGGAAGGTATCCCTGCGGTACATGAATCGGGTATGAAAGTTGAAGCGCCCTCCCTTCTGTATATTGCAAATCCTGCAATAGCATCAGTACCATAAGGCAGCCAGGTCAATCTTATAAAATTACCCTCGGGAATAGCATTTACCAGCTCAGGAGAAGGTCCCAGAACCTTTATACTCATATTATCAATATCCGACAGCATCAACTCCTTACTATTATCATCTGATTTGAATATTATGTCATAAGGCTGTGCTCTTACGACTTCATGACAGGGTACCCAATAAAATCTCGAAGAAGATGAGCCCGCTATTGATTCAACAATGGTGAACGAGGCCGGACATGTTGATAGACCGAAAATTCCTGAAGTTGCCTTAAGGTTTATGGAGTCATTATCAGGATCCGTTGCCGAAAAAATAAAATCAACAGTATCTCCTGCCTCCACACAAAGGTTATCTGGTTCATCGTTCACCGGTGGCTTATTGTTGGTAACATATACCTCTATCTGCATATCCCTTACAACAACACCAATTTTTTTCCCATTTCTCCATTCCTGTATCTCCATAGCAACATTATATTTACCCGTATCGGCCGGAGTATTCCATATCAGGTCGCCTGTAATTGAATCAACACGCAGGTATTGTGTAGCCGGCGGGAGAGTATAATTTTCAATTGGTTTCCCATCTTCACGGGTACATACCGTAAGCTGATATGACAAGCTGTCTCCATCCGGATCATAGGCCGCAGGATTATGTATGAAAACATATCCCAGCGCAGCCTTGTCATAGGGAGGATTAAGAAGAACGGGCGTACTGTCGAATCCCATTGAAGGATTCACAGAGACTATTGTGGATATTGAAAATACTACATTGACGGAATTCGGAATATTCTTTACTCCATAGTTCCTGTTCGGGTCCTGGACCACCACTCTATAGACCCCCGGGCCCGGGAAAGTGTGGTTTATCTTATAGACGTTCCTCCTGTAATAATTGGGAAGTGTAACCTTTTCTATTCGCTCGGCTATTGAAACAGAATTATCACCCCAGCTTACATTTAGCTGCTGGCGGTCAGCAAAACTGAGAGTATAGGTAAATGTCGTAATTGTAAATTCGTAGGTCAGATCAGATATCTGAACATAGGTTATTTCGCCTGCTCTGTTATGGGTTGCAGAAAGGACAAGAAAATTGCACATTAAGAGTGCCAGGATAATAAATCTCCTCATTTTATTTTACTACCTCCCGATAATTAATTCAGTTTAAATGTCTCCTCAGTTTTAAGGGGAGTCAGCATAACTCCCTCTTCAAAATCGTTAATCCTGATTATGGTCATGTTTGCCTGATCACTATATAAATCTGTCATAATCAGATTCTTAATTGTAATAACGTGTGGTTTCTTATCCGACCTGTATAGAAGATTCATACTTATTTCATTATCTTCCAGTTTCAGATTTAATAACTTCCCTTTCAGCTGTTTATTGTTTATAGTTATAATAACTTTTTCGTCAATATAATTGTTCATAAGATCATGTGGAAAAGAATCGTCAGTTTGTTCAATATTAAATGGTAATGACAATCCCGACCTTGAATAATCAAGCAGGAAATCATCATAGTACATTTTTACAAAAACCTTTAGTGAATCGGTGTCTTTTACATGATCAATACTGGTCATTGTTACATGAATGGGATGTAAAATAAACCAAACCGATAATAATGCTGTTTTCAACATTTTTTCACAGGTTCAGGAATAAAAACCACAAAAATCAAGCCAATAACTATTCTTCCTGTATGCTCACACGGTCTTTCAGATATTGTACTGTCCCCACTTCAATAAATGAGAAGCCGGAACCCCCTGAAAAATTACCTGCAAGCACTACAACAAGATCATTATCTCTCAGGTCGTGTGCTGATATAAGGTTTTTAAGAGCGATATGTATAAACTCGTCAACAGATGCTCTTCTTTCCTGGTAACTGGGATAGACTCCATAAGAAAGAGCCATCTCGCGCATGGTCCTCATAGAATAACATTGAGCAAGGATATGGTTATATCCCCTGTTTGAAGCCATATCCCTTATTGTCCTTCCTCCTCTTGTGTCAGCTATTATTGCTTTTGCATTTACTCTCAGTGATGTCTCAACTGCCACTTTGGCCAGGTGGGATGAGACCTCCCCTGTTACATTCAGAAACGGAGTATTAAGAAATTTCTCCTTGTTCTTCTCAACCTCCATCGCCACCTTGGTCATTGTTTTAACAGCCTCCACAGGATACTTCCCGGCAGCAGTCTCACCACTGAGCATAACTGCATCAGTTTGTGAGTATATGGCACTGGCTATATCGCTCACCTCTGCCCTTGTCGGACGCGGGTTGGTAATCATCGAATGAAGCATTTGTGTTGCAACAATAACAGGTTTCCTCATAAAGATACACCTTGAAATTATCATCCTCTGGATAGATGGTATCTTTTCATAGGGTATCTCAATTGCCAGATCTCCTCTGGCAACCATAATTCCATATGTCACTTCAAGTATTTCACCTAGATTATCAACCCCCTCCTCGTTTTCTATTTTTGCAATTATTTTGATTTCACTTTTATATTTATCCAATTCAGCCTGAACATCGAGGATATCATGCTTTGATCTTACAAAAGAGTGAGCTATAAAGTCAATATCATTCTCAGCAGCCATCTTTATAAATGTCCTGTCTCTGTCGGTAACCGATGGCAGACATATTTTTACCCCCGGAACGTTAACACTTTTACGTGATCCTATAAATCCATCATTATCAGCTTTGCATATCAGAGAATTACCCTCTTTCCTCAGGACTTTCAATTCGAGGTCGCCATCACTGATCATCACCAATGAACCAGGCGTCACATCATCTGCAAATGTTTTATGGCTGACAAAGATTTCTTTATCTGCAGATATTTTTTCAGGGTCACCTGTTATTTTAATTGTCTCATCCTTCTTTAACTCTATTGGTGTATTACAGGCAGTTGTACGGATCTCCGGGCCTTTTGTGTCAACTAGAATAGCTATCCTGTCAGATACCTCACGAGTGTTTCTTATGATACGTAATGCTCCTTCAATATCAAGGTGGGCAGAGTTGATCCTGATAACATCCATCCCCGCTTCATGGAGATCCCTGATAAATTCCGGTTCACAATTTTTGTCCGAAATTGTTGCAACAATTTTTGTCCTCTTCTTATCCATACCTTATCTTTCTGTTATATTTTGTTTTAATAATGCCTCAACAGCAAGCCTGTAACTATCAAGTCCGAAACCAGTGATAGAACCTTTACAATTTCCTGCAATAAGACTTGTACGGCGGAAATCTTCCCGGGCAGCAATATTGGTAATATGTACCTCAACTACAGGGGCTTTAACAGATGCAATTGCATCAGCTATAGCCACGGATGTATGAGTGTACCCGCCGGCATTGAGAATAATACCCTCGGATGAAAAACCTCTATTGTGTATCTCATTAATTATCTCACCTTCAACATTTGACTGATAGTAATCAAAATGGATCTCCGGGTAATTTTCTTTCAATGATTGCAGGTAATCATCAAAGGACTCTGTTCCATATTTTTCAGGTTCCCTTTTACCCAGCAGATTAAGGTTCGGTCCGTTTATGATGCTGATTTTCATTTCCTATATTTTTATATTCAGTAAAAATAGATAAAATAATTATGCATGCGAAATCATCAAGGAAACCTACCTTTGTATTACTTTGTGAATAAAATACTAATATATACCAGGGTGTTACCCGGATAATTATGAGTATCACTTGGAAACAGGCAAAAAAGGATTTTGAGACATATCTCAGGCTTGAAAAATCATTGTCGCAAAACAGTATTGAAGCCTATATAATTGATGTTGGCAAGCTGGAGAGATTCATAGAAGAAAAAAAAGGGGAAGAGACTCCTGGTAATGTTAAATATACTGATCTCAAAGAATTTCTTGTATGGTACAATACTGAAAACCGTAATGCCAGAACACAATCGAGGATATTATCAGGTATCCGTTCATTTTTCAGGTTCCTGCTGATTGAAGGGGAGATTTCAGAGAATCCGGCATCACTTATTGAGTCGCCAAAGCTCGGGCTAAAATTACCTGAGGTTCTTTCTGTTAACGAGATTGACAGGATGATTGAAGCTATCGATCTCAGCAAGCCTGAAGGGCACAGGAACAAAGCAATCATTGAAACGATTTACGGCTGTGGCTTAAGGGTATCGGAGCTCGTAAACCTGCGTCTTACAGATATCCATTATGGTGAGGGTTTTGTTATGGTAACAGGAAAGGGTAACAAACAACGACTGGTACCTATAAGCAATAAAGCACTCAAGGAGATTGATATTTATAAAACTGACAGAAACGGGCTACCTGAAATACATGACAGTAACATAATTTTCCTGAACCGACGGGGCCGCAAATTAACAAGAGCAATGATATTCACAATTGTGAAAGAACTGGCACTCAAAGCTGACATCCGTAAGAAAATAAGTCCCCATACATTCCGGCACTCATTTGCCACCCACCTGATTGAAGGTGGTGCCGATCTCAGGGCTGTACAGGAGATGCTTGGACATGAGTCGATACTCACAACTGAAATATACACACATATAGACAGAAGCTTCCTGCGTGATACCCTTATATTGTTCCATCCAAGGGCCTGATGATCTCTCTTTTCTTAATTTCTGAAATCAAATTTTTAATATTATCTTTGCGACTTATTTTGAAAATTAATATTAATTATTCAAACTTTTATAACTATGTCAAATCTTAAAAGAGTTTACACCTTTGGAAATAAAACTGCTGAGGGCAAGGCAGATATGAAGAACCTTCTCGGAGGTAAAGGAGCCAACCTTGCAGAAATGTGCCTGTTGGGACTACCTGTTCCGGCCGGTTTTACAATTACAACCGAAGCATGTACAGAATATTATGAAAATAACTGTACCCTTAGTTCCGATCTGATGACTGAAGTTTGGGAAGCAATGAAGCTTACTGAAAAAACCATGAACATGAAGTATGGAGACCCCGAAAATGCTCTTCTTGTTTCATGCCGTTCAGGAGCCAGAAAATCTATGCCGGGAATGATGGATACTGTTTTAAATATAGGCCTTTGTTCAGCAACAATACCTGGATTCCTCAAAAAGACCAATAATCCAAGATTTGTATGGGACTCATATCGCCGTCTTATTATGATGTATGCCGACGTGGTTATGGAAAAAGCAGAAGGTATTGAACTCGGTGAAGGAATGGGAATGCGTAAACAGCTTGACGAAATGCTTGATGAATTCAAAAAGAAGAAAGGATATAAGACTGATACACAGATTACTGCCGATGAGCTTAAATATATCTCCGAAGAATTCAAGAATAAAATCAAGGAGGTACTTGGCAAACCATTCCCTGATGATGCAAAAGAACAGCTTGAAGGAAGCATAAACGCAGTTTTTAAAAGCTGGAACGGTAAGAAGGCTGTTTCATACCGGAGAATTGAAGGGATTCCTGATGAATGGGGTACAGCAGTAAACGTTCAGGCGATGGTATTTGGTAATATGGGTGATACTTCGGCCACAGGTGTTGCATTTACACGTAACCCGGCAACAGGTGAAAATCTTTTCTATGGTGAATGGCTCGTAAATGCCCAGGGAGAAGATGTGGTTGCCGGAATACGTACTCCGAATCCTCTTAACAATGAGACAAAAAATGAACAGAATCTGCATCTCCACAGTATGCAGGAGGCAATGCCTCAAACATATAAAGAGCTTAGCGATATTCGTAATATCCTTGAGCACTCATTCCACGATATGCTTGACATAGAATTTACTATACAGGAAGGTGTTCTCTATATGCTGCAGTGCCGTACGGGCAAAAGAACAGGTACAGCTGCTCTTAATATGGCAATGGATATGCTGCCTGAGAATCTTATTGATGAGAAAACTGCGGTAATGCGTGTTGATCCCTCACAGCTTGATGAGCTTCTTCACCCGATTTGTGATCCTGAAGCAGAGAGTAAAGTAAAACCTGTTGTAAAAGGTCTGCCAGCCGGACCTGGAGCTGCTGTCGGTAAGGTGGTTTTCACAGCCGAGGATGCAGTGGCTTGGTTCCGTAAAGGTGAAAAGGTTATTCTCCTTCGTGAGGAAACCAACCCGGAAGATGTGGAGGGAATGCGTGCTGCAGAAGGTATTCTTACAGCCCGTGGAGGGATGACTTCACATGCTGCACTTGTTGCCCGCGGCTGGGGTAAGTGCTGTATTGTGGGTGCCGGTGCTCTTAATGTCAGTGCAAAAACAAAAACAGCAAAAATTACCGGATCAGATATTGTCATTAAAGAGGGAGATATCATCACTCTTAACGGTACAAAGGGAAATGTATATACAGGAGAATTGACACTTATGGATGCATCTGAAAATCCGAGATTCAAAGAATTCATGAGTATTGTCGATAAGCATCGCACAATGGGTGTACGAACAAATGCCGACACTCCTGAAGATGCAAAAATAGCCCGCGACTTCGGTGCTGAAGGTATAGGCCTTTTCCGTACAGAACATATGTTCTACGGCAAGGGATCAGAAGAGCCACTCTTCCTCCTTCGTAAAATGATCCTCAGTGCCAACGTAACTGAGCGTCGCCAGGCCCTTGATGACCTGTTCAAGTATGTTAAGAAGGATATGAAAGCTACTCTCGAAGCAATGGATGGTCTTCCGGTAACTTTCAGACTCCTCGATCCGCCACTTCATGAATTTGTACCTCAAAATGAGGATATGCAGGCAGAACTGGCACAGGCGCTGGGAATAAACCTTGAAGATGTTAAAAAACGTGGTGAAGTACTTCATGAATCAAACCCTATGATGGGTCACCGTGGCGTTCGCCTGGGAATTACATACCCTGAAATAACCGAAATGCAGGTAAGAGCAATGCTTGAGGCAAGTATGGAACTTATAAATGAGGGGAAGCAACCTCATCCTGAACTGATGGTACCTGTTACATGTGACGTATCAGAACTTGATGTTACTAAAAAAGTGGCTGATAAAGTACATGCCGAAGTATGCAAGAAGTTTAACGTCAGTAAAATAGATTATAAATACGGTACCATGATCGAGATACCGCGTGCAACTCTTCTCTCTGATAAAATGGCAAAAACTGCTGAATTCTTCTCATTCGGGACAAATGACCTTACCCAGATGACTTTCGGCTTCAGCCGTGATGATATAGGAGGCTTTCTGAATGACTACCTTGACAAGAAAATGCTTGCCGCCGACCCGTTCCAGACCATTGACCAGGAGGGTGTTGGCCAGCTGGTAACCATGTCGGTAGAGAAAGGAAGAGCAACAAGACCAGATCTGAAAATTGGTATTTGTGGTGAACAGGGAGGTGACCCCGCATCAGTGGAATTCTGTTTCAAAAATAATCTTACTTATGTAAGTTGTTCACCTTTCAGGGTACCGATAGCCAGACTTGCAGCAGCACAGGCAGCAATTAAATTCGGGAAATAATTTAATTAAATTATAATTAATTGGATAGGGGCGTTGTGTACAACGCCCCTTCATCTTTTGCATGGCTGCAAACTAACCTGGTCTCTGGTAAAAATCCAACCTGTGGACTTTATATATATAAGACCATCAAGAATATAAATACCCTATTGCAAAATGATTATAGGCCATAAATATTCATTTCAAAATACTGCGTATTAATATTTTAATTATTTTGCATCTCTTATTCCCTTAAATACCCTTCAAACATGATCTCGTCAAAAGATTTAACTGAACAAAGCATTATTGATGTAAAAGAAATAATTTATAATCCTGATTATAACCGGCTTTTTGCAGAAGTAATAAAACCCGGACTTGAAATACCTGAAAAAGGTATTATAACCAGGTCCGGGGCCATATCAGTTGATACGGGTGTATTTACAGGTCGTTCTCCCAAAGATAAATATGTGGTGCTTGATGATAAAACAAGAGATACTGTATGGTGGAAATCTGATAAAGCTAAAGTATCTGATAATAAACCAATATCTGTTGAGGTATGGGAGCATTGTAAAAAAATAAGTATACAACATCTTTCAGGTAAAAGACTTTTTATTATTGACTGTTACTGCGGTGCAAATGAAAACTCAAGGTTAAAAGTAAGATTCATTACTGAAATAGCCTGGCAGGCACATTTTGCAAAAAACATGTTTATAAGGCCTGAGCAGGATGAACTTGTGAATTTTAAACCTGATTTTGTTGTGCTGATGGCATCCCGGGCTGTAAATCCCGACTGGAAAAAACAGGGTCTTAACTCCGAAAATTTTGTGTTCTTCAACCTCACGGAGAATATGGCGGTGATAGGAGGAACATGGTATGGTGGTGAAATGAAAAAGGGTATTTTCTCGGTAATGAATTATTACCTGCCTCTTAAGGGAATAGCCACAATGCACTGTTCTGCGAATGTAGGTCAAAACGGGGATGTTGCAATTTTCTTCGGCCTGTCCGGAACCGGTAAGACAACTCTCTCCACTGACCCTGAGAGAGCATTGATAGGTGATGATGAACATGGGTGGGATGATAATGGAATTTTTAATTTTGAAGGAGGCTGCTATGCAAAATGTATAAACCTGAGCATGGAGCATGAACCGGAAATTTGTAATGCTATCAGAAGGGATGCATTACTGGAAAACCTTGTTGTGCTGTCTGACGGGACAATAGACTTCGAAGATGACTCAAAGACAGAGAACACAAGGGTCTCATATCCTATATACCATATTAAAAATATTGTCCGGCCTGTTTCAAGAGGCGGACATGCCTCTAAAGTAATTTTCCTCTCAGCAGATTCTTTTGGCGTTTTACCTCCGGTAAGCTGTCTGACAGAGGAACAGACAAAATATTATTTTCTCAGTGGTTATACTGCAAAGGTTGCGGGGACTGAACTAGGAATAAAAGAACCTGTTCCATCATTTTCAGCCTGCTTTGGAGCAGCTTTTCTTATGGTGGATCCGATAATATATGCAAACGAACTCTCAAAAAAAATAAAAAAACATGGAGCTGAAGCATGGCTTGTAAATACCGGCTGGATAAATGGCCCCTATGGAAAGGGAAACAGAATCGATCTTCCCTCTACACGACGTATTATCAATGCAATACTAGATGACTCCATTAAGGAGAGTGAATATCATAGCATACCAGTCTTTAATTTAAGCATACCTTATAAAGTCAATGGTGTTGATGATAATATCCTTGATCCTTCAAACGGATGGGAATCAAAAACAAAATGGCATATTGCTGCAATCGACCTTGCCCTGAAATTCATAAATAATTTCAGCAAATTTACCTCAAACCCCAAGACAGCTACTCTTGTGGAATATGGTCCTGAGATTTAGAAGACTATATACTGAATAACAGAAAAATAATACTATTATGAATATCATTGCCATAATTGTCTCAATAGTCCTGGCATATCTGATGGGATCAATACCGACGGCAGTATGGATTGGCAAAACCTTTCATGGTATCGATGTACGGGAACATGGCAGTGGAAATGCAGGTGCGACAAATGTAATCAGGGTCCTTGGATGGAAAACCGGAGTACCGGTTCTCCTGATTGATATGGCCAAAGGTGGTTTTGCTGCACTGCTTCCCCTTTTACTTCATCTTTCCACCGCAGGAAGTCCACAATTCATTAACTTACAGATATTTAATGGATTGGCAGCCATCACCGGACATATGTTCCCGATCTTTGCAGGATTCAGAGGTGGAAAAGGTGTTGCTACAGCAGCGGGTGCAATTGCGGCAATTCATCCTCCTGTGACACTTATATGCCTCGGTGTATTCATACTTGTTTTTATAATAACAGGTATAGTCTCTATATCTTCAATGACTGCAGGAATTGTTTTTCCTGTAATGCTTTTTACATTTTTTGATACTCCCTCGCTCTTCTTTAAAATATTCTCAGTTTTTATTGCAGTGGCAATGCTGATAAGCCACAGGGAGAATATCAAAAGACTTATGAAAGGAGAAGAGAAGAGGCTCTTCCATAAGAAACCAAAAACTTAAACACAAAGGGACACTAAGGTAAGAATATGTCTTATTAAAGACACCTCTTTCCTCCCTCTTCTCCGCCAGTTGGCGGATTCGCGGGACAAGCCTCCGCTATCGCGGAGCAGTAGGGGATTTTAGGTGGTTAAAACTGTTCCAGTATCTCTATCCTTTTCTGTATCGGAGGATGTGTAGCAAAGAGTGACGATGCAGATACTTTGAATTTCTTATTCCCGATCTGCGGGTTTTCAATAAACATCTGAGCTATATCCTTTCTTTCAACAGCTTCAATGGTAGGGTCACCAGATATTTTCCTGAGAGCAGAAGCCAGGGCATGAGGGTTTCTCGTCAATTCCGCTGACCCTGCATCAGCCAGGTATTCCCGTTTTCTTGAGAGGGAGAACCTGAACAATATAGTAATCATGTATCCAACGATTGCCAGAAGGAGAGCTATAATGACGGCAGCTCCTCCTCCACCCTTTTTATTGCCACCCCTGGAAATAGCTCCAAATCTCATCGATCTGAACAATGTTTCTGAGATAAACGCAAATATACCTACAAATACTATAGATATTATTAGAAGCCTGACATCCCGGTTTCGTATATGGGTTAGTTCATGTGCTATAACTGCCTCCAGTTCCTTATCATCGAGTTTATTAATTATGCCGCGGGACAATGATACTGAATATGTTTTCGGATTTATCCCGCTTGCAAAAGCATTAAGTGAATCATCTTCAATAATATTAACTTTTGGCATGGTTATACCTGCTGATATACAAAGGTTTTCCACAAGATTATAGACTCTTTTATTCTCTTTCCTCTCAAGCGGTTTTGAAGCTGTAGCCTTGTCTATCATGGTAGTATGTGAAAACCACGCAACTGTAAACCATATGATTATACCAAGCAACACCCAGGGGATAGTCCTCAGGAACCTGAAATTGACCTCCGACATAAGGTTATACTGTTCTGCGGCTCCTGTGTAGTGTGTATGGGTAAGTGAAGTAAAGAAAAAGAAAAGCCATGTCAGCCCAAGAAATACTACCGGAAACATCAGTAAGATCAGGACAGAGTTTGTGTTGTTTTTCCTGATCTGGCTATGTAAACCAAAATACTTCATAATCAGTATCAGAACTTTATTTCAGGAGGCTGCTCTGCTGCTGCTCTCTGATCACCTAGCTCGAACATAGGTTCGCGCTTGAAGCTGAAAAGTGTTGCAACAATATTAGAAGGGAATACCTCTGTAGCAACATTGAGCTCCTTGGTTGCAGAGTTAAAGAAACGGCGTGCTGCAGCAATCTTATTCTCAATATCCGATATCTCATTCTGCAAATCAAGGAAATTCTGGCTTGCTTTAAGATCCGGATATGCCTCTACCGACACCTTCAATCCGTCGAGAGCAGTTGTAAGTCGTCCTTCAGCCTCAATTTTTTCGTTTATTGTTGTTGCTTTCATTGCATTGGCCCTTGCTTCTGTTACTTCAGTCAGGACACCGCGTTCATGCTGCATATAACCTCTTACCGTTTCAACCAGCTGAGGAATGAGATCATGCCTTTGCTTGAGCTGTACATCGACATCAGCAAATGCCTGCTCCCTGTTATTTCTCAGTTTTACAAGGCGGTTATAAAGGGAAATTACCCACAGGATCAGTAGAACTATGATCCCCAGAATTATTAAAAATATTGCCATTTTTTAAAGTTTTAATTGTTGTTATAAAATCTACTAAATTAATAGAAAAATAAAGATATTAAATATTGTTATATTTAGCGGCCTTAAAGCTTAATTCAATATAATTATTTAGAAAATGATTGATCCTGAGAAAATACTTGAGCTTATTGTGAGTCGTCAGAGCGATAGAAAATACAGTAATAAACCTGTTGAAGAAGATAAGCTTGAAAGGATACTGGAAGCGGGAAGAATGGCTCCCTCAGCCTGTAATGCTCAGCCATGGAAGTTTATCGTGGTCACCGATCCTGTATTAATAAAAGCACTTGCAGAGGCTGCCTCTGCAAGGGTTCTGGGAATGAATACCTTTGTTGCTCAGGCAATGACCATATTAGTTATCGTCAGGGAAAAACCCAATTTTACATCAAAGATAGGAGGAACAATAAAGAGCAAGGATTATTCGCTTATCGATATTGGAATTGCATCAGAAAATATATGTCTTCAGTCCAGGGCTGAAGGAATCGGATCATGCATGATTGGCTGGTTCGATGAAAATAATGTCAGAAAGATCCTTGGAATTCCAGAAAAGAAACGTGTTGAACTTCTCATTACCCTGGGATATTCATTGAGTGACCAAAGGACAAAGAAAAGAAAGCCTAAGGAAGAGGTGATAAGTTTAAATAAGTATTGAAATACCCCCGGGGTTACTTCAATTTATCAAGCGCAGACTTCATTCTCTTAAGCGCCTCAACAATAAGCTCTTCAGATGTAGCATAGGATATCCTTATATAGTTGGGAGCACCAAATGCATCACCGCCAACAACGGCCACCTGTGCGCTGTTCAGAAGGTAAAGAGCAAGATCTCCTGAATTATTTATCCTGGTTTCACCATCCGATCTCCCAAAATAGTAGCTGATGTCGGGCATTACATAAAAGGCACCCTGGGGAATCCTTACCTTCATACCCTTTATATCCTTTAACAGTCTGCATACAATATCACGGCGGTGCATGAATGCATCACGCATCATTTTACGCGAACCGTCATCACTTTGCAATGCTGCCAGGGAGGCTCTCTGGGCTATTGAACATGCACCCGAGGTAAATTGTCCCTGTAGTTTATCAATAGCTTTGGCAAGCCATAATGGTGCCCCGATATACCCTATCCTCCACCCTGTCATCGCATATCCCTTCGACATTCCGTTTACTGTGATCACCCTGTCGTTGATAAAATCGAAAGAGGCCATGCTAATATGTTCACCCTTGAAAAGGATATGCTCATATATCTCATCCGATAAAATAAAGAGTCCATCATGCTTACTGATAACCTCTGCAATATCCCTCATCTCCTTCAAGGTATAAACCATCCCTGTTGGATTTGACGGTGAATTGAATATTATCAACCTGGTCTTCCCGGTAATAACCAGTTCGAGTTGTTCGGGAAGCACTTTAAAATCATTGTCCAGAGTAGTCTCAATCACAACAGGTTTCCCTCCTGCAAGTATTATCTGATCATAATAACTTACCCAGTAAGGAGCCAGAATGATGACTTCCTCTCCCGGATTTACCAGCGACAGAATAACATTAACAATCGAGTGTTTACCTCCTGTAGAAACAACTATCTGTTCAGGAGCATAGTTTATCCCATTTTCCTCTTTGAACTTTTTGGATATAGCTTCACGCAGATCATTATATCCCGGTACAGGAGGGTACTTTGAGTAATTATCATCAACTGCTTTCTTGGCTGCCTCCTTAATGTATTCCGGTGTGTTGAAGTCAGGCTCTCCAAGACTAAGACTGATAATGTCAATTCCTTTTGCTTTCAGTTCCCGACTTTTCTGTGCCATAGCCAGAGTCTGTGATACCGACAGGGATTTAATTCTTTCAGACAAATGTTCCATAGTGAATTGCGGATTTCGGATTGTTGATTTTGGATTCAATTTAAATGATCAACTTAAAAGTACAAAAGAAAAAGTTAAGTTTGTATTTTTGAATTAAAAATATACAAAGATGAATTTGTTTATGGACATTTTAAAAATAACTATCCCGGCTGTACTCGTAATGTTAACAGCCTGTCTGGTAATTCGTTATCTTTTAAAGAATGACCAGGAAAGAAGGAGGCAGGAACTGATATTACAGAATAGCAGAACAGTTACCCCGATAAAACTACAGGCGTACGAAAGGATTGTTCTGTTTCTCGAAAGAATCTCCCTTGAATCTATGCTTGTCAGGATCAACTCTCCCGGCATGAGCGCCGAACAGCTTCACTCCTCACTCCTCACGACCATAAGAAGTGAATTTGAACACAACCTTTCACAACAGATCTACATGAGTCCCCAGGCATGGGAGGTGGTTAGGAATGCCAGGTCAAATATGATCAAAATCATCAACAGTGAAATGGAGAAGCTACCTAAAAAAACAACAGGCATTCAGTTCAGTAAAAGGTTGCTTGAACTAGTCATGGAACTGGAAAAAGAACCAACCAGGACAGCAATAGAATTTATTAAAGCAGAAGTGGGAAGAATGATCTAGTCACAGGGCACACAAGGAGCGTAGCGACGAAGTTCCGCAAAGCGGAAGGGCACAGAACCAAATTAAAGAAGTTCCACACTCCTTTTTACAAATGTACTCAGCTCCTCTCCTTTCAGCATGTTATTTGCCAGAAGTGCAAGGTCAATAAGTTGTTTGACAAGTTTATTTCCTGAACCATATTCCTGAAGCATGTCGCTTCTTTTCTTTTCTATTTCGCTGAGTTCCTTTCTTCTCTTTTCAAGATCATCTTTTTCAACCTGGCTTATCTCCTCATCTTTCTTCTTCACTTGCTCACCCTCCATAAAGTCAACCTCTTCCTTTATCGGTTTTCTCTCCTCATCATTAGCTTTAAGCTGATCGCCCTTTTCTGCCATAAGGTCTTCATATATCTTTATAACAAGCGGGTGGTTAGGATTAACTACCAGGTTGTAGCTGTCGGGCAACTCTCCATAGAAGTTCATACCTCCGCCTATCTGTGACATATCCTTCATACGCCGCATGAATTCAGACTGGGTTAAAAGCACTGGAGCTTCACTTTCGTCAAGTGCTTCAAATACAATATTATACATTTCCTTATCAGATTTGCCCCTGACATTAAAGAGACTTTTGAGGTCATTTTTTTGCTCTTCAGTTAATTTTGACTCCTTTGATTCTTCTTTTTGTATCAGCTTGTCAATTACATCCGAATCGACACGTACAAAACGTGATTCAGTTAATTTCGTTTCCAGGTGATTGATAAAATGTACGTCGAGCTGACCATCAAGATTAAGGACATCATAACCCTTGTTCTTTGCCTTGTCAATATAGGCATACTGGTCGGTCTTGCTTGTTGAATAGAGGTATACAAGAGTTTTGTTCTTATCTGTTTGTTTTTCTTTTATCAGATTCTCATATTCTTCAAATGTAAAGTACTTATCGTCAGTATTTTTCAAAAGTGCAAATTTTGCCGCCTTTTCATAGAACTTCTCCTCGGTAATCATTCCATAAATAATGAAAAGCTTCAGGTTATCCCACTTCTTCTCAAAATCCTCACGGTTCTTTCTAAAAATCTCATTCAGCCTGTCGGCTACTTTTTTGGTTATATGGCCCGATATCTTCTTTACGTTTGCATCACTCTGAAGGTAACTTCTCGAGACATTAAGAGGTATATCGGGTGAGTCAAGCACACCATGCAACAGTGTCATGAACTCCGGGACTATACCTTCGACTGAATCAGTAACAAAAACCTGGTTGCAATAGAGCTGGATCTTGTTTTTTTGAATTTCAATATTGCTCTTTATTTTAGGGAAATAGAGGATCCCGGTAAGTTTAAAAGGATAATCAACATTCAGGTGTATATTGAATAAAGGCTCATCGCCCACCGGATAAAGCTCCCTGTAAAATTTCACGTAATCCTCTTCTTTTAATTCAGAAGGTTTTTGTGTCCATGCAGGTTTTGTATTGTTTATTATTTTGTCTTTACCGGTATCAATATATTTTCCATCTTTCCATTCCTGTTCTTTTCCGAAGGCAATCTCTACAGGCAGGAATTTACAATATTTCCTGAGCAGTTCTTCAATCCTGTTCTCTTCAAGAAATTCCTTTGAGTCTTTATCGATATGCAGAATAACATCTGTTCCTTTCGCCTCTCTTTCTGTATCCTCTATCGAGTATTCCGGACTCCCGTCACATGTCCATTTGACAGGTTTGGCATCCTTCTGCCAGGAGCGTGTTATCACCTCCACCCTGTCAGAAACCATGAATGAAGAATAGAATCCCAGACCGAAATGACCAATTATATTATTTGCCTGATCCTTATATTTATCAAGGAAATCGTTGGCACTTGAAAATGCTATCTGGTTCAGGTATTTATCGAGTTCCTCATCTGTCATCCCGATACCGCTGTCGCTGACTTTTATTGTTTTCTTCTTCTTGTCAACTTCCACCCTGATTGTTGTGTCTCCAACTTCACCCTTAAAATCACCTGATGACACCAGCGCCTTAAGTTTCTGTGTTGCATCAACTGCATTTGAGATCAGCTCACGTAGAAATATTTCATGATCAGAATAAAGAAATTTCTTGATTATTGGGAAAATGTTCTCAGTTGTAACTCCTATTTTTCCGGTTTGCATATCATATAGTTTTTATGATTGAACATTAATTATCTGCCCCTCACTTTCAAAAGGTGTGCCATTGAAAATAACTGACAAATAGTCACACTGGGAAATTTCACTACCTCACCTCTTCCCGAGGGGCTGTTGAAAAAGTTAGAAATACTCCGGGAAACGAAAATATGCTACTATAATAAGGACTACTACAAGCAAAAGAAATGACAGTAGTACAAGCAATGAGATATTTCTCTTTTTGCGGTAAATAGCGATATTATGTTCGCTGAACAGCTTCTTGACAATATTGTGAATACGCAGAATACTATTTGTATTCCTTGGTATATAAGCATCTATATTGAACCTGACTGTTTTTTTTAATTCATCCATCTTTTCAGGAGGGACAAGAAGGATTATACCAGTTACGGGATCTGTCTTCTTAACCTCCTGGGTTAAACCATCAATAGTCTCAAACTGTTCGACAGCATCCGGTACCCCAATTATGGTTACTTTGCATGATCCGTTATCTGCCTCTTTCTTCAAATGGTCAATAAACTCCTGCTTTGTATGGAAAGAGACCACAACATAACGGGAAGTGTCTGAAAATCTTTTCTTTACATCTTCAGTGAAATTACGATGATCATCATAACAGATGAGGTATGTCATTCTGGTTTTTGTCATGTTTATCAAAAATACAAAAGATACTTAATTCCTCATCCCCGGTTCTACATTTTCTTTAAATCTCCATACACCTTTTTTCAGGATATATGAATCGAAAGAGAATTCCGGAACATATAATCCGGACCCCCCGGGTCTGTTCTGTGAAACAGGAACTAGGTGATCGAAGATTATTGTTTTCTTATTTTTGAATCTGAGGGATGCAACTCCATCTGCCGAGTAACTAAGCAGATCCCTGTATCTTTTTTCATCTCCTCTTATAAAACAATCCTTCCCCAATAATATTTCACCCTCTTCAGTAAAGGTTAACAGGTCAATTACCTTGGTAGAAATTGTTAAATTGGTATTATCAAGGCCAAGAAGAACATAAAAGGTCTCTTTTTTATACTTAAAGGGCTGAATAGCATAATAAAGAGCACCATACCAGTCTTCTGCCGAATAGGTTTTATCAGTAGCCGGCGGATCATCCATATTTATTCCCTTCAGTTTAAAAACCCTGTTTGGATTAGCTTTTTCCCCTTTACTGATAATATAACAGAAGTAATTGTTGGTACCGTCTGTCAATAAAAGGTTCCATGTAATAATTTTCAACCTGGAATCAGGAGATAAAATTTGTCCCAGGTACCGGAGATTTTCAAACCGGTGAGTAAAAATAGAATCGGATTCTACATATCTGTCAATAATTTTTATTATTGATTCATTAAACTTTATCCGTTCTTCATTAATATTGGTTCCCAGAATATTGTCAAACAAATCCAGCAGGATCTCCTCATCACCTGGTTGTTGACAATTTCCAATCCGGTCTGGGATAAGGAAAAATATTATAAAGATTATGTAACAGATCCTCAATTTCATCTTTTGCCACTTTTTTTCATTGCATCATCCAGGAGTAATTTTAACTGGCAGCAGGCCAGTTTTATCTCATCTTCGCTGATTATCAATGGTGGTGCTATTCTGAAAGCATCATCGCAGAAAAGGAAATAATCAAGAATAATGCCATAATGAGGGGCATTTTTAATAACATATCTGATACAATCCCTGTTGGTCAGTTGCACAGCAAGAAGAAGGCCTTCACCCCTTATTTCTTTTATCAGCTGATGATCAAGTTCCTTTCTGAACAGCGCCGATTTAGCTTTGCATTTTTCGGCCAGCTTCTCTTCCAGGATAACATTAAGCGAGGCCATTCCGGCAGCACAACATACGGGATGACCTCCGAAAGTAGTAATATGTCCTAACTGAGGATTTGCCACAAGCGACGACATTATCTCCCCTGATGATATAAATGCTCCCAGGGGCATCCCTCCACCCAGTGCTTTTGCCAGTACCAGGATATCAGGGACAACAGAAAATTTATCTATGGCAAACATCGATCCGGTCCGGCCAAACCCTGTCTGAACTTCATCAAAGATCAGCAGGGCACCATTATCTGTACACCTTTGTCTTATTTCTTCCAGGAAACCTTTTACCGGGAATATTACTCCGGCCTCACTTTGCACCGGCTCAACAATAACACAGGCTGTGGAGGTGGTAATTGCATCCAGAGCTTTGAAATCATTGAAATCGATCTGAACCGTATCAGGCAGTAATGGACGGAAAGCACTTCTGTATTTCTCGCTTCCCTGTACGCTGAGGCTACCATGAGTACTGCCATGATAAGCAAAACTGAAATATATGATTCGGCCCTTTCGAGTATATCTCTTTGCCAGTTTCAAGGCTCCTTCTACAGCTTCACTTCCGGAATTGACAAAATAGCATGAACCAAGTGATTCTGGTAGCAATGATACAATATGTGCTGCATACTTTACCTGGGGACTCTGGATCATCTCTCCGTATACCATCAGGTGCATGTATGCGTCGATCTGTTTTTTAACAGCATCTACAACCCGGGGATGCCGGTGGCCTGTATTACTGACCGACACACCCGATATAAGATCAAGATATTTCTCGCCTGACGGACCATACATGAATACACCTTCCGCTCTTGTTATCTCAAGCGAAAGTGGTTCTGTCGAGGTTTGTCCGAGGTTAAGAAAAAAAAGCTGACGATCTGTAAGCATCTGAAAATAGACTGATTATCTCGCCATCACATTAATATCGTTCAGAAGGGTATCTCTGAATGATTTTCCAACGGGGATACTTTTCATGGTATCGCCAATCATCAGATCAAGGGAATTTTCCTTTATGGCCTGAATCATGCTCTTGTTAATGATGTATGATCTGTGTACCCTGATAAAGATTCCTGAAGGTAACTGGTTCTCAATAGCTTTCATGGTAAAATGAATAGTGAACCTGTCTTCTCTTGTTGTAAGGGTGACATAGTTCTCAAGAGCTTCTATATATATTATATCTTTCAGTTTAAGTTTAACAAGTGATGAGCCCTTCTTGATAAAAATTTCCTCATCACCGGTGCTTCCCGCATCTTTGTGGGAATAATACCTTATCGTTTTATCGATGGCCTTGCAGAAGCGCCCGTAAGGAACAGGTTTTAGAATATAATCCACCACATTGAAATCGAAAGCCTGTAAGGCAAATTCTTCAGCGGATGATACTATAATTATATTCGGAGGGTAGTCGAGACTACCGATAAAGTCGAATCCATCCATTTCAGGCATCTGGATATCGAGTATTATCAGGTCTATATCCCGGCGTTCTGTAAGGATATTTCTGGCAGCGACTGAATCATTGAAAACTCCAATAAGATTAAGCGAGGATGATTTTTTTACATAACCCTCAAGAATCTTAGTACTCATCTTATCATCGTCAACAATAATACAGTTCATCCATCAAGATTTAGTTCAGGTTAATAAAGTCAAAAATAATAAAAAAACATTCACAATTTCTATCGGTGCCATTTTAGTTGAAAATAGAATGTCATTTTCTTAAACAGTATCTGATTCACCCGGGATAAGGGGACTAGATTAAAATCTCAGAAAATAAAAAAGGGGTGAACTAACACCCCTCAGTAATCTCATCTTCAAAGATTAAAGACCTTTGTCGAGAGCAGGAGCAGCTTTGAATTTAACGACCTTCTTGGCAGGAACGTTAAGTTTTGCACCAGTACG
>CAZDOM010000007.1:0-66049 GCA_964507015.1 uncultured Rikenellaceae bacterium
CCAACCCCCCAACCCCCCAACCCCCCTAAAGGGGGGCTATAAACCCAGACATATAACTAATGTAAAAATGTAACGGGGGTCATTTTAACCAGTGCTAAAATCATTTTATACCAGAAAATACTACCCATTAGTATATGAGACTAATAAGTGCTTCTGTCACTGCTACCGGATTATCGGTATGTATCCAGTGACCTGCATTTTTTATAACCCTGAACTCTGCTGCAGGAAATAACCTGAGGATATCGCTGTAATCATCTTCGTTAAGATATTCCGATTTTTCACCTTTCAGAAAAAGAACCGGGAACCCGGTAACAGTCATGTTATCAATTATATCACGATTAATACCCTCAAGTATTATATCAAGGCTTTTCAGCAGTACACCGGCATTCAGCTTCCAGGTAAAGCTGGTATTATTTCCCCTGTGTACATTTTTCATTACTGCAATCCTTTCAAGTTCAGAGGGGATTCTGACTGAAAAAATATCTTCAACCTCCTTACGTGTTCTGGCTTTTGATATATCAGTTTCAAGAATACTCTTCAGTATGTGCTCATGTTTTTTCTGTGCCGCTGAAAATGAGATATTATCTGTGAAAGGTGATATATCGATTACTACCAGCCCTTTGATCATTTCCGGCCACTTGAGTGCAAAACTAATAGCTGTTTTTCCTCCCATACTATGACCGGCGATAAAAAAAGACCTGAACCCGTAATCTAAAACAAGTTCGAAGATGTCGTTGCTCATCGATTCATAATCGTGTTCCGGGTTATGGGGAGATTGTCCATGATTTCTGAGATCAGGAAGATAAACAGTAAAATGGCTGCTTATTTTCTTTGCTATTGTTATCCAGTTGTCAGATGATCCGTATAATCCGTGCAATATTATCAGCGGCGGCCCCTCTCCATATCTCCTGCAGAACAACTTCATCGATCATTTAAAGAATCAGTTGGCTTTTATACATCTGAATAGTATTTTCAAGTCCCAGGTAAAGGGCATCTGAAATAAGTGCATGGCCAATGGAAACCTCAAGCAGCCATGGTATATTCTTTATTAAGTAACCAAGGTTGTCAAGGTTCAGGTCGTGACCTGCATTCACTCCGAGACCAACTTCCCTTGCAATTATGGCAGCCCTGACAAAAGGGGCAACAGCCTTTGCAGCATTTTCATTAAAAGATGAAGCATAGGGTTCTGTGTAGAGTTCAATCCTGTTAGTCCCGGTGAGTGCTGCATTCTCAATATTAACTGTCTCGGCATCAACAAAGATAGATGTTCTTATACCTGCATTTTTAAATGTCGTTACAATATCTGTAAGAAACGACATGTGCTTTTTTGTGTCCCACCCGGCATTTGATGTTATTGCATCGTGCTTATCGGGAACAAGTGTTACCTGGTGAGGTTTAACTGACAGCACAAGATCTATGAAACTGTCGGATGGATTTCCCTCAATATTGAATTCAGTCTTGATAATCGGTTTGATCTCAAGTACATCTCTGTATCTTATATGTCTTTCATCCGGCCTGGGATGGACTGTTATTCCGTCAGCACCATATACCTGGCAGTTTATTGCAGCATTCAAAACATTGGGTATATTTCCTCCCCTTGCATTTCGGAGTGTTGCAATCTTATTAATGTTAACACTTAATTTTGTCATAAAATAAATGTGTCAGTTGTACGTATTCCTATAGTTATACAAAATTAATAGAACTGGCATTTTTTTGTTATTTTAGATGAAAATTATGATAAAATGATAGCAAAAGATCTTATATCTGAGATAATACCTGCACTGAAAACGTCCGATACGGGGCAAACAGCCCTCAACTGGATGGAGATTTTCAGGATATCACATTTGCCGATTGTCAATAATCAGGATTTCCTGGGTCTTATTTCGGATACTGATATTTATGACACAAATCATCCGGAAGAACCTATTGGTAATCATGAACTTACATTACTAAAGCCATACGTTACTGAAGATCAGCATCTGTTTGAGGTAATTGGTCTTGCGACACAGCTAAGATTATCGGTTGTTCCGGTTCTGAATAATAAAAACCATTACCGGGGAGTAATTACTACTTCAGATCTTGTCCGCTATCTGGCTGGTATTTCCTCAATGGACCAACCGGGAGGGATACTTGTTCTGGAGCTTATAGAACGTGATTATTCCCTCTCCCAGATTGCCCAGATTGTAGAAGGCAATAATATAAAGGTTTTAAGTATGTATATAACCTCTCCTCCGGATTCGACACTGCTTGAGGTTACACTGAAGGTAAATACAACAGACTTACATGCACTGATAAGGACCTTTGAAAGGTATAATTATGAGGTTAAAACCTGGGTTACCACAAATGATTCTATCGACAGGTTTTATTCGGAACGGTTTGACCTTCTTATGAAGTATCTTAATATATAAATGACTATGCTTCGGAAAGTCGCTGTTTTCAGTAAAGATAATAACTCCAGGACCCGGGAAGGAGTTCAAAATCTGATTAATGAATGTAATAAAAGGAATATAGCAATTCAGCTATATCAAAAACCTGGGAAAACACCTGCCGGTTATATAGGATCAGCAATTGAGCTTTTCAGCGAATTTGAAAGTTTACCTGACCTTCCTGAAATGGTTCTAAGTGTTGGCGGTGATGGCACCTTCCTTGAGACTATGCTTAAGGTTAAAGACTTTGGAATTCCTGTTGCAGGGGTAAATACCGGGAGAATGGGATTTCTGGCTAACATACCGGGAGAAGAGATCAGTAATTCACTCGACCTGCTGTATAAGAATGAGTTTGAAATAATTGAAAGAGCACTACTGAGGATATCGGTACCTGATGGACTATTTAAGGGAGAATCGGCCACCGCTCTTAATGAGATTACTATACAGAAGGCCAATACAAGCATGATTACGATAAATGTCTATGTTGATGACGTCTATCTTAATACATACTGGGCTGACGGTCTTATTGTCTCTACAGCAACTGGTTCGACAGCATATAATCTTTCAGTGGGAGGACCGATTTTATCTCCGGATGATGAGAGTATAATTATTTCACCTATCTCTCCGCATAACCTTACAATAAGGCCAATAGTTCTTTCAGGCAGCAACAAACTGAGGATGGTTATGGAAGCACGATCGGAAGAGTACCTTGTGACATGTGATTTCAGGTATGAAAAACTACCCATAAACAGTGAGATCAGAATAGAAAAGGCCGGATCAAAGTTAAAGACAGTGATGCTTAAAGGTACTGATTTTTACAGTACGCTCAGGAACAGGCTAATGTGGGGTTTAGATAAACGAAACTGATAAATTATAAATTATTATACGCAACCTAATTCCGGATCTGTATCCGGCGTTTTTTTTGAGAGTATTATTATTTACCCTAACAATTAGATTCTTATATTTGTATCAGCATACTAAGCTTTGTTTATTATGAAAAGGTGCATTTTAATTATATTCATTTTTTGTATAGCAGTTCCTGTTTCACAGGCACAATTGTGGAAGATGAGGAGATATGAGCTTGTGGGGGGTGTGGGTCCTACATTTTTCTTTGGAGACATTGGGGGATTTTCTCATTCTGAGAATATACTTGGAATACGTGATCTGTCATTTTTACAGACCAGGTTCAATGTTAACGGGAATTTTAAATACAGGATCACCAGGGATATAAATATCAGGTTAAGTATTACCTATGCACTATTGAGTGCAAATGATAAGCGGGGATCCAACACGGAAAGAGCATATGCAGCCACAACATCGATCTTTGAACCGGCCCTTCTGGGTGAATATTATTTTATCAAAAACCAGGCAGAGAACAGCTATCTTTTTGTCAAAGGGAAAGGCCCCATGATTTCAGAGCTCTTTAAATCGCTTGATTTTTATGTTTTTGCCGGTATCGGAGGAATCTCATATACCGTTAAGGGGAATGATAAACTTATTGATCTTGGTTTGGAAACAGGGGGATTCTCACCTGTTATCCCGGCAGGGCTGGGAGCAACACTTATCTTTTCTCCAAACCTCAATTTTGGTGTAGAGGTAGCGGGAAGATATACATTTACCGATTATTTGGATGGCTATACTTCACAATATTCCAAGGCAAATGACGTTTATTATTTTTTGAATTTTGCTATTACTTATAAACTGAAAACAGGGCCAACAGGATTGCCCTCATTCAGATGATTTTGAGCAGGATCAGTTTTGATGAAACGGTTACCTTGGATTTTTTTATCTCTATTTTTTTCAGTTACTGCTGCAGGACAGCGTAATGCTGATTATGGTGTTTTTGCAGGTATCTCTGCTTACCTGGGAGACATAAATCCTAACAGGCTTATGTATTCACCGCTACCGGCAGGCGGAGTCTTTTACAGGTATAATTTTCACCCCAGGCATGCACTCAGAGGTAGCCTTTTTGCCGGAGGATTGAGAGGTGATGACCTTGATTTTAATAATGATTTCCAGTTAAACCGGGCCAGATCATTTTCAGGATTCATTGGTGAAGCTGCACTTCAGTTCGAATTTAACTTCCTTCCCTATACTACTGAAGGTAAATTCTGGGATTTCTCTCCATACCTTGCTGTCGGGGCAGGTGTGGCAATTTATAATTCAACAGCTTTTGCAATCCAGCCTGTAATACCATTCTCTGCGGGTTTTAAGGTCAATGTATATAAAAATATGGGTCTTGAGGTGGAATATGGTTTTCGTAAAACTTTTTATGATAACTTTGACGACCTGCAAGATATGGTTGATCCATCTGATTTTGCATGGTTACATAATAATGACTGGTATTCATTTGCAGGTTTTGGCCTTACATGGAAAATTTATAATACACTTGCCGGATGCCATACCTATGATGATGTTATCACGAAGAAACGAAGATAATTTATGACAATTCAACAAAAGATAGATAAGAAAAGGGTACCAGTTCATATCGCAGTAATCATGGATGGAAACGGAAGATGGGCTGCGCAGCATGGGATGGAAAGAGTTCTTGGACATCAGAAGGGTGTGGAAGCTGTCAGAAATGTTATTGAGGCGGCAGCAGAACTGGAAATAAAATATCTGACGCTCTATGCTTTTTCAACCGAGAACTGGGAAAGACCCGATAATGAAGTATCAGCTCTTATGAGGATAATGGTACAATCTCTTAATAATGAGACTAATACCATGTTAAAAAACAATATCAGGATAACTGCTATTGGCGATGTAAATCGTCTGGCAGATGATGTAAGGACGAGGTTATTCGAGACAATAGACCTTACAGCAGCATCGACAGGATTGAATCTGATAATTGCTCTTAGTTACAGCTCGAGATGGGAAATAACTGAAGCAGTAAAAAAAATAGTCCTGGGAGTAAGAGACAACAAGCTAAAATTTGAAGAGGTGAATGAAAAACTTTTTGAAAAACACCTTAATACTCAAGGGATACCGGATCCTGATCTGTTAATAAGAACAAGCGGCGAATTGAGGATAAGCAATTTTCTTCTCTGGCAGCTTGCATATACTGAATTATATTTTACCAGTAAACTTTGGCCTGATTTTGGTAAGGTAGATTTTTATGATGCTATAATCGATTTTCAGAAGAGAGAAAGAAGATTCGGTAAGACAAGTGAACAGATTTTAGAAAAATGATGAGAATAATGTTAATTAGAAGGATTAAAAAATTAATTATAGCACCATTCCTGATTCTTCTGTGTCTGCCGGCACTATCTCAGGAAGCACAGGAAATATTTGATTATCTGACAGAAGAGGATTATGTGATTGGTGGTGTCTCTGTCTCCGGAGTAAGATATCTTGATATTAATGCACTGGTTGGAATTTCAGGCCTCAGAACAGGTCAGAGGATAACTGTGCCGGGAGAAGTTGTGTCGAATGCCGCTAAAAAACTATGGAATCAGGGACTATTCTCAGATGTCAGGATATCAATCGACAGAGTTAGGTCGGATACAGTATTCTTTGATATCTACCTTCAGGAGCGGCCCAGAATATCTTCTATAAAAATAAATGGTATAAGAGCATCCGAAAATCAGGATATACTTGATAAAATAAATCTTCCAGTGGGATCCCAGCTTACGTCGTATATTATGAATACGACAACCAAGATCATCAAGGATCATTACATAGAAAAGGGATTTCTTAACACAACAGTTGATTTTGTGGAGAAAGATGACCCGGACCAGCCAAATAATGTTATTCTGAATATTAATGTTGATAAGAAGAATAAGGTAAAAATTGAAGAATTCACTTTTGATGGGAACGAAAGTTATGAAGACAAGAAACTTAGGCGCCAGATGAAGGGAACCAAGAAAAAGAATTTTAACTTTTTTAAGCCCTCAAAATATATAGGTGATAAATTTGAAGAAGACAAAATTGCTCTTACAACATTCTATAATGATAACGGATTCAAGGATTTCACAATTCTTTCGGATTCACTTTACTGGATTTCTGAGGACCGTGTGGGTCTCTTAATAAAGGTTGATGAGGGGGATCAATATTTCCTGAGGAGTGTGAACTGGGTAGGTAACAGTGTTTACAGGAAAGAGGATCTCGACAAGGTTTTCAATGTGGAAAGGGGATCAGTATATAACCAGTCTCTTATTCTTGACAGGCTTACCGGTGCCGGAGGTGCCCGGGATGCTGTTAATAATCTTTACCTGGATTTTGGATATCTTTTTTCTCAGATCATACCCGTGGAAGCCAATGTGGAAGGGGATTCTGTTGACCTGGAAATAAGGATTTACGAGGGGGATCAGGCCTATATTAATGATGTAATTATTACCGGGAATACCCGTACCAATGAACATGTGGCAAGACGTGAACTTTATACACTTCCGGGTGACCTTTTCAGTAAGGAAAAGATAATAAGATCGATACGTCAGCTGGGTGTTCTTGGTCATTTCGACCCGGAAAAGATTAATCCTACGCCTCTTTCCGATCCTGTAAACGGAACAGTGGACCTGTTATACAAGCTTGAGGAAAAAGCAAACGACCAGTTTGAAGTATCAGGCGGCTGGGGCGCCGGGATGCTTGTGGGTACTGTGGGAGTAAGGTTCAATAATTTTGCCATGAAGAACTTCTTCGATTGGAAGGAATGGAGACCCTATCCGTCTGGAGACGGACAATCGCTGAGTATCAGGGCACAATCGAACGGACGTGTGTACCAGTCATACAATATCTCGTTTGTTGAACCATGGCTTGGTGGCAAAAAGCCAAATACCTTCTCAGTATCTCTTTTCAGATCGAAACTGACAAACAGTAAGAAAAAAACTGATGACGGATACCAGTCCATGATTATCGACGGAGCTTCAATAGGCCTTGGTAAGAGACTTGACTGGCCTGATGACTTTTTCTCAATATACGGAGAACTTAGTTATCAGAGATATGATCTCAATAACTATAGCGTAATGACATTTCTCTTTCAGAACGGTGTCTCTAACCTCTTGAGTCTTACCGGCAGGATTCAACGATTTTCGACAAGTCCGAACCTTATCTATCCAAGGAGTGGTTCTTCCTTCTCATTATCACTTCAGGCAACTCCTCCTTATTCACTAATCAGCGGGAAAGATATGTCGGATGTGCCAGACCAGGTAAAATACAAATGGATCGAATTCCATAAATGGATATTCAAGGCAGATTATTATTTCCCACTGGACAGAACAGATAAGCTTATACTGAATACACGTTTTTCATTTGGTTATCTGGGTCATTATAACAATGAAATAGGACCATCACCATTTGAGAACTTCTCAGTTGGAGGCGACGGGATGACGGGTTACAGCTTCTATGGCAGGGAGATCATTTCTCTCAGGGGGTATTCTTCCGGTAATGGAGGAATAGGTTCTCTTACGCCTATAGACGAAGAAACAGGAGCACCCATAGGTAATGTTTATTCAAAAATAACTATGGAACTCCGGTACCCGGTAACCCTCAATCCACAGGCAACAATATACGGTCTGGTTTTCCTTGAAGCAGGAAGAGCATGGACATACCTGAAAGAGTATAATCCCTTCAGATTGAACCGTGCTGCCGGATTCGGAGTGAGAGCCAACCTTCCAATGTTCGGCCTGCTGGGGATCGACTGGGGATATGGATTCGATGAAGTACCTAATCCTTCAAAGTTCCCTGATGCCAATAAATCACAATTTCATTTTGTAATAGGACAACAGTTTTAAAACACTAAAATCATAAATCATGAAAAGGACAATTTTATTAACAGCTGTAATAATTCTGACAACAGCTATGGCTTCAGGTCAGAAATATGCTTTTGTTGATTCTGAATATATCAGGAAAAATATTCCTGCATTCACAACAGCACAGGAACAACTGGATAATCTGTCAGACAAGTGGGAAAAAGAGGTGGCTGACGGATATGCCGTGGTTGAACAGATGTACAAGGAATACCAGAATGAATCGGTATTGCTTTCGCAGGAAATGAAAACCAAAAGAGAAGAAGCAATAATAGCCAGGGAACAGGAAATGAAAGAGCTTCAGAATAAATATTTCGGTATGGAAGGCGAGCTTTTTAAAAAGAGGGAAGAGCTGGTTAAACCCATTCAGGATGAGATTCTTAGAGCTATAAAAGATATTGCTGTTGAAGGTAATTATGCAGTTATCTTCGATACCGCAGCCGGGGGAAATATCCTTTTCGCTAATCCTAAATTTGATATCAGCGATCAGGTCCTCGAAAGATTAGGTTATAACAATTAAATAACTACTTTTGTAAATTATTAAATTTAATAAATTATCGTGATGAAAAGAATCGTTGGAATTGCAGCTCTTGTTATTTTTGTTGCAACTGCCGCACAGTCCCAGAATCTTAAGTTTGGTCATATTAATAGTGATGTACTAATTCAGGCATTACCTGAATTTGATTCAGCAAGCGTCAACCTTGAAAATTTCCGTCAGGAACTTATTAATGCCCTGGAACTGATGACCGTCGAGCTCAATAATAAAAGTGATGCCTATAATAAAGAGAGTAAAAATCTTACTGATGTAGTAAGACAAACTAAAGAACAGGAGCTTATTGACCTGAACAGGAGAATACAGGATTTTCAGACAAATGCCCAGGATCAGCTTCAGAATAAACAGATAGAACTCTTCCAGCCTATTTATAACAAAGTCGATAAGGTTATTAAGGAGGTTGGCAAGGAGAATGGATTCGTATATATATTTAATGTAGGATCAACTCTTTATGTTGATGAAACCAAGAGTGTAAATGTTCTGCCGCTGGCAAAAGCAAAACTGGGTCTTAAATAAACCGGAAAAATTTTAATAATGACCATCCTTTTTCAGGATGGTTATTTTTTTATAACCCATAAAGTGAAAGAACAGCCCATAGGTATTTTTGATTCCGGAGTAGGAGGTCTTACTGTTGCTCATGCCATTAAACAGATATTACCGGGTGAGAACCTCGTATATTTCGGCGATACAGCACACCTCCCTTATGGTGATAAATCAGCTGAAGCAATAAGATATTACTCAGGCAGGATTACTGAATTCCTTTTACAACACAACTCAAAAATTGTACTTGTTGCCTGTAACTCTGCATCAGCATCAGCATTTGATACTCTGAAGAAAGAATTCAAAGGCCGGACACTTCTTATTGATGTTATTGACCCGGTTGTTGGTTACCTCGGAACACGGGATTTCAAAAAAATTGGTGTTATAGGAACCAAGAGGACAATCAGTTCAGGTACATATGAATTGAAGATCAGGGAGAAGAAACCTGATACAGCTCTGGTGTCACTTGCAACACCTTTACTTGTACCAATGATAGAAGAAGGATTTATTTTTGATGACATCAGTAATGCAATTATACGTACTTACCTGTCTGATAAATCAATGGAAGGCATTGAAGCTTTAATTCTTGGTTGTACACACTATCCTATAATAAAGAATCAAATAAACAAGTTCTTTAATTTTAACGTTGAGATTATCGATTCCGGGAAAATTGTTGCAGCATTGCTCAGGGATATTCTCGAAAAGAATGATATGCTTAATACCAGGGGAAAAGTAAGGGACCAGTTTTATATCTCTGATTATACTACCTATTTTGAAAAGATTGCAAGGATGTTCTTCGAAAAGAATATAAATCTTGAGAAAGCAGATATCTGGAATTGATCTGGAATCAAAACATGACCAAAATCATAACTGAATAGTTAATTTTTATATGATTTTGCAATTCAATTAACCTATTTTTGTAATTCCTAACCAACTGATCATGTGTAATCAGGCCTTATAATTAATACAGGAGATCTGTTATGGCCCAAAATACTGGTTCAATTAAAAGAGAAGAGGTTGTCGTTCGTTTTTCCGGTGATTCAGGCGATGGCATGCAGCTGACGGGAACACTCTTTTCTGATACTGCTGCTTTATACGGTAATGACCTTTCAACTTTTCCTGATTACCCGGCCGAGATACGTGCTCCTCAGGGAACAGTAGGGGGAGTATCAGGTTTCCAGGTACATCTCGGACACTCAGAGGTTGAAACACCCGGCGATTATGCTGATGTTCTTGTTGCAATGAATCCGGCTGCTGTTAAAGCAAATGCCATGTGGCTTAAACAGGGAGGTACAATTATTTATGACAAGGACAATTTCTCAGAAAAAAATATTGAAAAGGCGGGATATAAAAGTGATCCCATTGCTGAGGAAAATCTTGAGAGTTACAATGTTATTGCAGCCCCGATTACATCGATGGTGAAGGAAGCACTGAAAGATTTTGGCCTTGAATCAAAATTGGTACTCCGAACAAAAAATATGTTTGCTCTTGGTATGGTTTACTGGCTTTTCGACAGGAAACTAAAATATACTGAACAGTATTTTGAAAAGAAATTTCAAAAAAGACCGGAAATAGCTGAAGCAAATAAAGTTACTCTCAGGGCAGGATATTATTATGCAGAAACAATAGAAGCCTTAAATCCTGTTATTAAAATAGAACCAGCACAGATAGCAAAAGGAACATACAGGAATATAAGCGGTAATACAGCTACTGCATGGGGTTTTATTGCTGCAGCGGAGAAAGCAGGATTAAACCTGTTTATCGGATCCTATCCAATCACTCCGGCTACCGGGATACTTGAAGAACTTGCTGCTCGTAAAGATCTGGGAGTTAAATCATTTCAGGCTGAGGATGAAATTGCAGGTATCTGTGCTGCACTGGGCGCAAGCTTCGCTGGTAACCTGGCAGTAACATCGACATCAGGTCCTGGTCTTGCACTTAAATCTGAAGCTATTGGACTGGCTGTTATGGCAGAATTACCGGTAGTTGTGATTAATGTACAAAGAGGAGGTCCCTCAACAGGTCTCCCTACAAAAACCGAACAGGCTGATCTTATGCAGGCAATCTACGGCAGAAACGGAGAATGCCCGGTTGTGGTTCTTGCAGCGAGCACACCTGCAAATTGTTTCCAATTTGCATATGAAGCTGCAAGAATTGCCGTTGAACATATGACTCCTGTTCTGCTCCTCACTGATGGTTTCCTGGCAAATGGAACAGAACCATGGAAAATTCCATTGATGAAAGAGCTTCCGGCTATTAAACCTCCTTTTGCCAGCAAAACGGAAACGCCATTCATCCCTTATAAAAGAAATATCGAAACCCTTGCACGATCATGGGCAATACCTGGTACCCCGGGACTGGAACACAGGATTGGAGGACTTGAGAAGACAATTAAGGGAACAGTATCCTATGTGCCCGAGAACCATGAAATGATGGTGAAATTAAGAGCCGAGAAGGTGGCAAGAGTAGCAGAAGGTATCCCTGATCTTAAAGTATATGGAGAGGAATCAGGCGATCTTCTTGTTGCAGGCTGGGGAGGATCTCGAGGATACCTTATGACAGCTGTACGTGAATTGCAGGCTGAAGGCAAAAAGATAAGCATGGTAAATTTTAACTATATCAATCCATTACCGAAAAATGTAAAGGATGTCTTCAGGAAATTTAAAAGAATAGTCGTTGCAGAACTCAATATGGGTCAGTTTGCTGATTACCTGAGGATTAAATACCAGGAGTTCAATTATGAGCAGATCAATAAGATACAGGGTATTCCATTCACTGTAAAGGAGATCAGGGAATCATGTCTTAAATTACTGGAGGAAAACTAAAATGGCAGAGATACAAACATTCAAGTATACTCCGAAAGACTTCAAATCGGACCAGGAGGTACGATGGTGCCCTGGATGCGGCGATCATGCTGTTTTAAATGCTGTTCAGAAAGCCCTTTCCGAACTTGATATCCCGAAAGAGAAATTTGTCTTTGTATCCGGTATCGGATGTTCGTCCAGGTTCCCCTATTATATGGATACTTATGGTTTTCACGGAATACATGGCCGTGCCTCAGCAATTGCTACGGGTGTTAAAACGGCAAATCCCGATTTATCAGTATGGCAGATCACAGGTGATGGCGATGCTCTCGCAATAGGTGGTAATCATTTCATTCATGTAGTAAGGAGAAATATTGACATTAATATTATTCTTTTTAATAATGAGATTTATGGCCTCACCAAAGGACAATATTCCCCCACTTCAAATAAAGGACTGGTAACAAAAACATCCCCATTTGGAACAGTAGAGGAGCCCTTCTCAGTTGGTGAACTTGCCATAGGAGCCAAAGGAAAATTCTTTGCACGTACTGTGGATGCAAATGTTGCCCTCTCTATCCAGGTCTATATTGAAGCTGCCCGGCATAAAGGAACTTCCGTCATTGAAGTTCTTCAGAACTGTGTAATTTTCAATGATGGTATTCATGATGAAGTAACAGGTAAGGATGTCAGAGACGACAGAACCATTATTCTGCAGCACGGGAAACCAATGATTTTTGGTAAGAATAATGATAAAGGACTGGTACTCGATGGTCTTAAACTCAAGGTTGTAAAACTGGGTGAAAATGGTATCACTGAAAAGGACCTTATAGTACATGATGCATACGAATCAAATCCGGGAATTCAGTATATGCTTGCAAATATGAGATACCCTGAGTATCCTGTGGCACTGGGGGTGTTAAGGTCGGTACCAGGTCATACATACGAGAATGATCTGGAGGAACAGATTAAATATGTCCGCCAAGATGCTACAATTAAATCTGTTGATGAACTCCTTGCCAGCGGTTCAACGTGGAATGTGGAATAACAAAAGCCATTCTTAACCAATCCCTGTTTTAATTTTCTTTCATTAACTTTAGATCCTGAATACCTTTTGCAAAAGGATGAAAGAGAATAACGATATAAGTCCCGAATATCATAAATTACTTCACGATCAGCAGGAACGCCTGAAGGAGCTGGGCTGTATTAATCAGACTACATATATCCTGAAGGAGGGTAAACCCATCGAAGAGACCCTGCAGCAAATTGTATTGCTATTACCGGCAGCCTGGCAATATCCCGAGTATACGGCAGCCCGGATTATGTACCTCGGTAAGTCGTTTGAAACACCTGATTTCCAGGAGACTTCATGGAGGATGGTTCAGGAATTCACTACAATTGATGATGAAAAGGGTACTATAGAGGTTTTTTACACAAAGGAATTCACAATAGAGACAGAAGGTCCTTTTCTTAAAGAAGAGAGAGACCTGATAAGAAACATTGCCAGCCTTATTACAGGGTATATCAACAGTTATAAGGCACGTGATTTTATCAGGAGTACCAGCATAGAAAGGGAAGAAGATGAAGACCTGACACATGTATCAAGCAGGAAACTCCTGCAGAAATTCCTCGAGCGGCATAATGCTGAACGCGATGTCTTCCATGATCTTCAGCCTTTTAAGGTCAAAGAGATACTTTTGGTGGCAAACCTTTATGATGCTTATTCCATTGAGGGTGAGGGTCGTTTTTCCGATCATATGCTGGGAGAATACTACCAGCTCAGTCTTACATCACTGCCCAGGGTAACCGGTGTTACAGGAGACGAGGAAGCTTTTAATAAGCTGAAAGCCAGACATTATGATATGGTCATAATTATGGTGGGAATACACAAGGAGAGACCTATGAATCTTTGTAAGAAGATAAAGGATAAGTATCCATACCTTCCAACATTCCTGCTTATTAACAAACCGGAAGATATTAATTATGTAAAGCAACAGAAAGCAGCAGGAGTTCCATTCGATAATTATTTTGTATGGACAGGTGAGTCAAAGGTCTTTTTTGCCATGGTCAAACTCCTGGAAGACATGGTCAATGTAGATAACGATACAAAGAAAGGGCTTACATGGGTAATTCTCCTGATAGAAGATTCATCAGAATATTATTCAAGCTATCTTCCAATGCTCTATACACTTGTTCTTGAGCAGACAAGAAATCTTATAGCAGATGTCTCAACAGATGAACTGTATAAAGTACTGAGACTCAGGGCAAGACCAAAGATACTTTTAGCCTCCAGCTGGGAAGATGCAATAAATATATATAATAATTACAAGGAGAGTCTTCTGTGTGTAATCTCTGATATAAGGTTTCCTAAAAACGGGGAATTACATGAAACAGCAGGCTATGACCTGATAAAACTTATTAAGAAAGAACTTCCAAACCTGCCGTCGGTACTCCAGTCATCCGATCCTGAAAATGCAAAATATGCCTTCGACCTCAAAGCAAGTTTTATTAATAAGAACTCTGAAAGCCTTTTACAGGACCTTAAATCATTTATAACTTATTATCTCGGGTTTGGCCATTTTGTTTACAGGGATAATTCAGGCCGTCAGATTGCTGTGGCAAAGTCGATGAAAGAGTTTGAAGCATATCTTGAGACTATTCCTGAAGATTCACTGGCTTACCATGCAATGAAAAACCATTTCTCCCTTTGGTTAATGGCCAGGGGAGAAGTTAAAATAGCCAAACTTATTAACCCGATAAAAGTCACAGATTTTTCAAGTCTTAAAGAGCTGAGGAAATTTCTTCTTGAGATTATTCGCAAAAGGCGCAGGGAAACAAATAAAGGACGTGTGATAAATTTCGAGGAGTCAGCAATAATTGACGAGACAAACGTGGTTAGTCTTTCGGTGGGGTCACTTGGAGGTAAGGGGAGAGGACTTGCTTTCATCAATACATTAATTTACAGTTTTGAACTGGGAAAACTACTCCCCGGGATTAATATAAAGGCACCTGTAACAGCAATTATCGGCACTGATGAGTTTGATATGTTTATGGAACGCAATCATCTGTGGGATAAGGTAAAGACTGAAAGTGATTTTTCGATACTTCAACCTATGTTTCTTGAAGGGAGCCTGAGCTATACTCTGGATAAACAGCTAAGGGTTCTTCTTAAACAAACAGATAAACCGCTTGCAGTACGTTCTTCCAGTCTTTTTGAAGATTCAATGAGCCAACCCTTCTCGGGAATATTCGGTACTTATATTCTGCCTAATAACCATCCCGATTTCGAAGTAAGGTTACGGCAGTTGTCTGAAGCAATAAAACTTGTTTTTTCTTCTATTTATTCCAGAAATGCACGTAACTATTTTGAAGCTATCAATTATAAGATAGAACAGGAAAAAATGGCTGTTGTGCTTCAGGAAGTTGTTGGCCACAGGTATGAAGATGTTTATTACCCGCATATAAGCGGAACAGCACAATCCTATAATTTCTATCCGGTTGCACATATGACGCCACAGGATGGTTTTGCAGTGATGGCTGTTGGATTAGGACACTATGTAGTTGAAGGTGAAAAGGCATTCCGGTTCTCACCTGCATATCCGGCTCTCGATATAATATCTCAGAATGACCTCTATAAGAATTCTCAGGTCTATTTTTATGCCGTTGACCTTAATAAAAAAGACCTTAACCTTCTTGAAGGAGAAAATGCAGGTCTTATTACCCTGGATATAGGTGAAGCTGAAAAACATGGTACTTTAAGCCATTCCGCATCAGTGCTTAATTCCGATAATGATACTATTATTCCGGGACTCGATACACCCGGCCCCAGGGTAGTAAATTTTGCCAATATACTGAAATACAATTATATACCACTTTCCTCAACAATCCGGACTATCCTCGATGTTGTTACTGAAGCAACAGGTAATCCTTCTGAGATCGAATTTGCATTGGACCTTACCATGGATAGTAATGGCAATGCATCGTTTTACCTGCTTCAAATAAAACCGCTTGTAGGCTCAGGTGCAGGATACAACATTGACCCTGAATCTATTAATGATGATGACCTTATACTTACATCGTCAAAGAGTATGGGTAATGGGTTAATTGACGATATTTCGGATATTGTATTCTTTGACCCTGAAAAATTTGATAATCTGAAGACTATTGAGATGGCAGAGGAGATAGACAATATAAATGAGAAAATGTTGAAGGAGGGAACGCGTTATATACTCATAGGGCCTGGTCGTTGGGGTTCAAAAGATAAATTCATCGGTATACCTGTTGTATGGTCACAGATATCTAATGCAAAAGTGATAGTGGAAATAGGCCTCCCGGATTTTCATATAGATGCTTCCCTGGGATCCCACTTTTTTCATAATGTTACGTCAATGAATGTAGGCTACTTTTCTATCGACCAGGCGTCAAATGACGGAACCATAAACTGGCAAAAACTTAGAAAACAAAAGATCATCAGTAAACATAAGTTCTTCAGACATGTAAAATTTGGAAAACCGGTCCTGGTGAGGATGGATGGTAAAAAACGAATAGCAGTAATTACAACCAGTTAGTAAATATGTTGCTTTATGACAATAATCGACGGTATCCTCGATCTTCAAAAATATGATTTCACTGATACCTCCTTCAATTTGCTGATGCAGAGGAGAATCCATAAGGTGCTTATAATCTGCAGTAACTATGATAATTACATGCTTGAGGAGGATGGAAGAATTGATGAGCGGATTTTTAATGAATATGTATCACTTAACCTCAGGTATCCTCCATCTTTTATACAGACCAACAATGTCGACGATGCCTTTAAAATATTGAAAACAGGGGATATTGACCTTGTGATTTCAATGGTCAGCCTTAAAGGAACAGATGTTTTTTTTCTTGCTAAAAAAAGCAAGGAGCAATATCCGAATATCCCTATTGTTGTACTAACCTATTTTTCACGGGAGGTCTCAATGAGGCTGGAAGGAGAAGATCTCAGTGCTATTGACTATGTATTCTCCTGGTTAGGGGATTCCTCTCTTATACTGGCAATTATTAAGCTGATCGAGGATAAGATGAATGCTGAACATGATATTGAACAGATTGGAGTCCAGTCTATTATACTCGTTGAGAATTCAATAAGATATATTTCGTCTTATCTCCCGAATATTTACAGGATAGTATTGATGCAATCGCTTGACTTTCAGCGCGAAGCACTTAATGAGCACCAGCGGATGCTTAAAATGAGAGGAAGACCCAAGATTTTGCTTGCAACCAACTTCGAAGATGCAGTTAACATGTATAATAAATATAAATACAATGTTCTTGGTGTTATTTCCGACATAAGCTATAAAAGGAACGGGATGCCGGATGAGAATGCCGGTCTTGAGTTATGCAAAGTAGTAATGGCTGATGACGATAAGGTTCCCTTCCTTCTTCAGTCTTCAAATATCAACCATAAGAGAAATGCCGAAGAACTTGGTGCAGGGTTTATCCATAAATATTCAAAGTCACTGGCCCTCGAACTGCGTAATTTTATAATTCAAAACCTTGCATTTGGACCTTTTGTTTTCAGAAATCCGGATACACTCGAACCTATTGCAATTGCTACTGACCTGCAGAGTCTCCAGCAGAAGATACTTACCGTTCCCGATAATACACTCGAATATCATGCATCGAGGAATCATTTTTCCAAATGGTTGAATGCCAGAGCTTTGTTCCCTGTGGCGCAAATGTTTAAGTATCTGCGGAGAGAGGATTTCGACAGTATGGATGAGATGAGGAGATTTCTCTATATCGCCATTTCGAGTTTCCGCCTGGGCAAGGGACGGGGAGTTATAGCTAAATTCGACAAGGCTACATTTGATGAATACCAGATATTTTCGAGGATAGGAGAAGGATCAATAGGGGGTAAAGCAAGGGGCCTTGCTTTCATCAACAGGATGATCAAGGAAAATAAGCTTTTCAATAAGTTTCCCGAGGTCCTCATTACTATTCCCAAGACTGTAGTTCTGAGTACCGACATTTTTGAAGAGTTCATGGATCATAATAATCTCTATTCTGTTGCTCTTTCCGATATTTCTGATGACGAGATGCTCAACAGGTTTATAAATGCTGAATTACCTGGTCGTGTTTATCAGGACTTCTATGCATTCCTGGAAGTATCTACGAGCCATCCCATTGCTGTTCGCTCATCGAGTAAACTGGAAGACTCACAATATCAGCCTTTTGCAGGAGTATATTCAACATACATGATACCCAGGCTTGCAGATAACAAGGGTATGGTAAAGATGCTCTCCGATGCAATAAAAGAGGTTTATGCATCAGTTTACTATAAAGCAAGCAAAGCATATATGATGGCAACATCAAATGTTATTGATGAGGAGAGAATGGGTATAGTACTCCAGGAGATTTGCGGTAACAGGCATGGGAGTAATTTTTATCCGACAATTTCTGGTGTTGCACAATCAATAAACTACTATCCTGTAGGTTCTGAAAAGGCCGAAGATGGTATAGCTCATGTTGCGTTCGGACTAGGTAAACTTATTGTTGAGGGAGGTATATCGCTGCGTTTTTGTCCCAGGGTGCCAAAGAAGATCCTGCAACTTTCATCCCCGGAAACAGCACTTAGAGATACACAGAAAGAATTCCGGGCACTTGATCTCAATGTTGACAGATTTGTCCCATCTGTTGATGACGGGGTAAATATCCCGGCAATCGACATTAAAGACGCAAATAATGAAGGGGCGATGAAGCTTGTAGCTTCGACATATGATTACGAAAATAACATGCTTCATGATGGAATAATACGTCCGGGTAAGAGAGTAATTACTTTTTCCGGTGTTCTGCAGCACGGTTCCTTCCCCCTGGCCGAAATACTTACGACTCTTCTTGACCTGGGCCAGAAGGAGATGAATAATCCTATAGAGATAGAATTTGCAGCCAATCTGGAGACACCACCGGGAACACCGAAAATCTTTAATTTCTTGCAAATAAGACCAATAGTTGATTCCGACGAGACCTATAGCATTAATCTTGATAATATCAGGGCAGAAGATACTATTATCTTTTCTGATTCCGCCCTTGGACATGGTATTTTCAAAGGGATACATGATTTTGTGTATGTTAAGCCGGAGACATTTAGTTCAACAATGAATAAGACTCTTGCTGATATAGTTGAAACCCTTAATAACGGATTTATCAGAGAGTCAAAGGGTTATGTGCTGGTAGGTCCGGGCCGATGGGGATCACAAGATCCCTGGCTTGGGATACCTGTTAAGTGGTCACAGATATCAGCTGCCAGGATCATTATTGAATCAGGATTGGAGAATTACCGTATTGATCCAAGCCAGGGAACTCATTTTTTCCAGAATCTCACTTCATTCAGGGTAGGTTATTTCACCCTCAATCCATATATCAATGAAGGTTTTTATGATGTTGATTATCTTAATAAACAAAACGTGGTTTATGAGGATGATTATGTCAGACATGTACATTTTGAAAAACCTCTTGAAATTATCATTGACGGTAAAAAGCATAAAGGTGCTATAATGAAATCCGTATAAGATTTCATTAACGGCATATCGAATTTCAAAATATAATTTTATAAAGCTGCTAAATTTTTCTTTACAATAATACTGCAGCTTCAGTCAGGATATCTTTATTTATCTTTTTTATCAATCCCTGCAGGACATTTCCGGGGCCTACTTCAGTAAATGATAAGGCACCGTCAGAAATCATATTCTCTATGCTTTGTGTCCACAGAACCGGTGAGGTTAGCTGTGCGACCAGGTTTGATTTAATTACCTCCGGATCAGTTGAGGGTTTTGCTGTTACATTCTGATATACAGGGCATATTGCCGTATTAAAGTCTGTTTTCCTGATTGCTTCTTCCAGTTCACTCCTGGCAGGTTCCATAAAGGGAGAATGGAATGCCCCGTTAACAGCCAGTTTAATAGCCCGTTTAATTCCCTTATCCTTTAGTATTTCAATAGCTCTGTCGATACCTTCGTTTGAGCCTGAAATAACCAGTTGACCCGGACTGTTATAGTTTGCAGGTACTACGATCTCATCTATTGAGCTGCAAATATATTCAACCATTTTATCTTCAGCACCAATTACCGCCGCCATAGCTGATGGAGCAAGTTCACATGCTTTTTGCATAGCTGAAGCTCTTTTTGATACAAGAATAAGTCCATCTTCGAATGAAAGCGTTTTGCCGGTAGTAAGAGCGGAGAATTCTCCGAGTGAGTGTCCTGCAACCATCTCTGGGCTGAATGATTTTCCCATGATAGCAGCAAGTATCGTTGAATGCAGGAAAATGGCCGGCTGGGTAACACTGGTTCGTTTCAGATCATCATCACTACCATTGAACATAATATCGGTAATGCGAAAGCCCAGAATAGAGTTTGCTGTTTCGAACATCTCTTTTGCCATGGGGAACTTTTCATAAAGGTCATAGCCCATACCAGTATATTGTGCTCCCTGTCCGGGGAAAACATATGCTCTCATTTATACAATTATTTTGTGAATTTGGTATAGTTTATAATCAGAGGGATCATTAGTGAAGTTTTGACCCGATCAGGTGAATAAACTCTTCACGTGTATTCATATTCTCCAGGAAAATACCGGTGAATGCTGATGTAGTTGTTACCGAATTCTGTTTTTGTACTCCCCTTATCTGCATGCACATATGCTGTGCCTCGATGACAACAGCAACTCCCAGTGGTTTGAGAGTCTCCTGTATACAGTTCCTTATCTGGGTTGTCAGACGTTCCTGTACCTGGAGGCGTCTTGAATAAGTCTCAACTACACGGGCTATCTTACTGAGTCCGGTTATATAACCATCCGGGATATATGCTACATGGGCCTTGCCGAAGAATGGAAGCATATGGTGTTCACACATTGAATAAAGATCGATGTCTTTCACTATTACCATTTGCCTGTATTCTTCCTTGAATTTGGCCGATTGGAGTATATGAACAGGATCAATACTATAACCTACAGTTAGATAATTTAACGCCTGAGCTACCCTTAAAGGGGTTTTAAGCAATCCCTCCCTTTCAGGATCTTCACCTAACAGTTTCAGTATCCTTTTATACATTGTTGCTATCTCCTCGATGACTTCGGAATTCCATGTTTCAATCTTATTGTAACCTGTTTCGGTCAATCCGGAACCGTCATTGATTTTTTCAATCTTGTCAACCATAATATTCTATTGAGTTGTTTTCCGTTTCTTCAATTTTAATACAATGAAGCTGTGCGCCCTCATTCTCAATGGGTTGCATCAGCTCATTCCAGATAGCTGTAGCCAGATTTTCTGTTGTGGCAATTTTACCCTTCATGAAATCAACCTCAAGGTTGATATTCCTGTGGTCAATTTTTGAAATTATCCTCTCCTGAATTATTTTCTTCAGGATATTAGTATTCATCACAAAACCATGATCTTCAGCAGGTTCTCCTTTAATTGTGACATAGAGGATGTAATTGTGTCCATGCCAGTTCGGGTTTGAACATTTGCCGAATATCTCATAGTTTTTTTCATCTGACCAGTCCTGCCTGAACATCCTGTGCGCAGCACTGAATCTTTCTCTGCGGGTTAGGTAGATCATAATATTACCGGTTTTAATTACAATATTAACCAATAAAATTGAGCTTTTTAAGAGTTAAAAGCAATATATTTGATAAGTTGATCTGCCCGGTTTGCGCAATGCTCTACCTGATAATGAATAGAGAACATGCCAAATAACCTGTGATAAGACTAACATGAACATTAATATACCTCGTAAGATACTGGTTGTTGCTGCAACTGAAGCAGAAGGAGAGGCTCTTAAAAAGATCCCCGGCATATTATCATACGAAAATGATTATCATCTGGGGAATTCTATTATCACTTTGCTTGTTACAGGTATAGGGCAGGCGGCAACAGCATGGTCACTAACAAAATGGCTCTCCTGTAATGAGAAACCAGACCTTGCAATAAATATAGGGATTGCAGGAAGCTATAATGATAATTTGAAAATCGGGGAAGTAGTGGCTCCTGTTTCGGATTGTTTTGCAGATTCCGGAGTCGAAACAGAGGGAAAAATAATTACACTTGCAGAAGCCGGTATTGAGAATCCTCCATTCAGGGAGGGGAAAATTTTTGCTGAAAATGAATATATGCAGGCAGTATTGAAAGTATTAATGCAGGTATCAGCAATTACTGTGAATATGGTTACAGGTTCGAAAGTGACCATTGAGAGAATGAAAGAGAGGTTTAAACCTGATATCGAGACCATGGAGGGTGCTACTTTTTTTTATATTTGTAGCAGGGAGAATACCCCTTTTATTGCATTGAGGGCCATTTCCAATAAAGTTGAACCGCGGAATAAGGATAATTGGGATATATCTCTTGCAATTAATAACCTTTCCGGCAGATTAGAAGAGATTTTATTATTGTTTGATTGATATTATGAAGCTTACACTAGGTTTCTCACCATGCCCGAATGATACTTTCATTTTTGATGCGTTGGTTCACAGGCGTATTGATACTGAGGGCATGGAATTCGATTATATTATTGCCGATGTGGAAGAATTAAATCAGAGAGCCCTGTCCTTTACCATTGACATTACAAAGATAAGTATCCACGCATATGCTTTCGCTGCTCAAAACTATCTTATACTTGATTCCGGAAGTGCACTGGGTTACGGGAATGGCCCCCTTTTGATAAGCAAACGGAAAATAGATACTGATGAACTGATTAATTCCAGAATTGCTATTCCGGGAAAATTCACTACGGCCAACCTCCTTTTCAGTATAGCATGGCCCGAGGCTGTTAATAAAAGAGAATACCTGTTCTCCGATATTGAAGAGGTCCTTCTCAGGGAAGAAGCTGATGCCGGACTTATCATCCATGAAACCCGTTTTACATATCAAAAGAAAGGACTTCTGAAAATTGCCGATCTTGGTGAACACTGGGAAAAACTTACCAGTCTGCCTGTGCCCCTGGGTACAATCGTTATAAAAAGAAATATACCTTCCGAAACTGGTTTAAAGGTTAACCGTATTATAAGGCGAAGCCTTGAACATGCTTATGATAATCCGGAAGCATCTGTTGATTTTATTATGTCAAATGCACATGATCTGGATAAAAAGGTGGTTGATAGTCATATCAGGCTTTACGTCAATAATTACACACTAGACCTTGGTAAAGGTGGAAAAGAAGCCATTAGTAATCTGTTCAGGATTGCCAGGGAAAAAACAGTAATTCCGGAGATCCCGGGGAAAATCTTTGTCACATAGATAAATTAATTATTGGTCAGTTATATTAAAAATAGATAAGTATGAAAAATAAGTTATTCCATGTACTGATTTTATTGGTAATTTCCCAGGGGGTTATTGCTCAGAATGATAAAGTCACTGATCGTATCATTGAAATCGGTAAGACCGATAATCGTACGATGCATCATCTGGATGTTATATGTAACCGTTTTGGAGGCCGGCTGGTCGGTTCTGATGCTTTTGAAAATGCGGCATTATGGTGTGCCTCTGAGTTTAAGAAGTGGGGTATGGAGGTTATCATGGATGAGGCTGGTATGGTGCCTGTAGGATTTAACCGCGGCCCGTGGTTTGGAAGGCTGCTTTCAGATAACGGAATGAGCCTTCATTTTGCAACACCCTCATATACAGCAGGTACAAAAGGAGTACAGCGAGGACATGTGCTCATTGAACCAAAAACCCGGGAAGAATTTGAAAGAATGAAAGGTGCCCTTAAAGGCGCATGGGTACTGATAGAAGGTAAAAACAACGGATGGCCTATAGACTTTTCTGCTGCAGGTGATTCTGTCAGGGCAGCGACAATTGCATACAATGATTCGATTTTAAAGGAGTACAGGGAGGAGATGAGGAAAAAGTACGGGAACATGCCCATAGCACCTCCTGGTGTGGAGCCTCCGGCTACAAAAGAGGAACCTGCCCTTTTTTATCGTGAAATGTGTGAAGCGGGGATACTTGGCGTGATACAGTCAGCAGAGGTACCAATAAGAGTACTTTACGACAGAAAAAATATTGACAGGATGACATTTGATAACCTGCCGACAGTTTGTGATATAAAACTCGATGAAAGCCAGTATGAAATTATCGAAACTATGGTAAAGGAACACCGCTATTTTCTTCTTGAGTTTGATATTCGTAACCATTTTAAACCCGGTCCTATACCATATCATAATGTTATTGGGGTTATACGTGGTACAAAGTATCCAAATGAATATGTTATTATGGGAGGGCACCTTGATGCATTTGATGTTGCTACCGGAGGTGTTGATGACGGATCAGGAGCTACCCCTGTCATGGAGGCTGCACGACTTATGCTGGCTGCAGGAGCAAAACCAAAACGAACGGTCCTTGTATGCCTGTGGGCTGCAGAAGAATTTGGTCTCTATGGCTCAAAACACTGGGTGGAATCAAATATGGATAAGCTGCCTAAAATATCAAATTATTTCAACCGCGATGGTGGTCCGCTGGTAATATCAGGGCTGACAGTCCCTGAAGCGATGTATGATGATTTTGAAAAGATATGCAAACCATTGAATGATATTAATCCGGATTTTCCATTTAAACTGAACAAGAGAACACAACCGGCACGCCCCAGGCCAACAACAGCAAGAGGGTCAGATCATGCATATTTTGCAATGAATGGGGTGCCGACTCTTTCATTTGAAACAACTGATCCCAAAGGGTATAATTTCAACTATGGTGAGATATGGCATACTGAAAACGACCTTTATACAAAAAGTATCCCTGAATATCAGGAACATAGTTCTGTAGTAATGGCTGTTGTCATAAACGGACTGGCTAATCTTGACCACATTCTTTCAAGAGAAGGACTTTATGCAGAAAAGACTGAAGAAGATGAATAACAGACTGATAAATAGAATATCATGAAATTATATGAACTGGTATTTAAAACACGCTCCTATCGTAGGTTTGATGAGTCTCATAAGATTGATTACAAAGTACTTGAGGAACTTGTAGATCTGGCAAGGCTTTCTGCATCTGCATCCAACAGGCAGCCACTCAAATATATGATCTGCAACTTGCCGGTGGATAATGAGAAGATCTTCCCGACAATTGCATGGGCCGGTTATCTTAAGGAGTGGAATGGTCCCGAACCCGGTGAGAGACCTGCAGGTTATATTATTGTCCTGGGTGATAAATCAATTACAGAAGTGTTTGGTGTTGACCCCGGTATTGCGGCACAGACTATTATGCTTGGAGCAACAGAAGCCGGACTGGGAGGATGCATGATAGCTTCAATAAAACGGGAACAGCTTCGTAATGTAATGAGAATACCGGAAAAGTATGATATACTTTTAATTCTTGCACTTGGCAAACCTGTAGAGGATGTTATAATTGATGAAATAAAGGAGGGTGATGTAAAATACTGGAGAGACGATAAAAGAAATCATCATGTTCCGAAACGTCCACTTGATGAGTTGATTATAAAGTTTTAACTTAAGGGTATAAAATGATAAGAATCTTATTTATATTGCTTTTTATTCTACTGATAACCAGTTCATTGTCAGGACAGGTTCTGAGAGATTCAGAACCAGATACAGTGATGCTCTTTCAGGGACTTGTCGTTGATGCAGGAACACTCAATCCTGTCGAAGGATCACAAATAATTATAAACAGGGTATTTACTGCTGTTACGGATGATGAGGGTAAATTTGCTTTTTATGTAAAAAGGAACGATACAGTTACATTTAGTATGCTGGGATATAAATCAGCAATTCTTCATATCGGTGATACATTATCAGGAAAGGAATTTATTGCAGGTGTTTATTTACACACCGATACTCTCGAAATTGCTGAAGTGGTTATTGTTCCCAGGACCACTAACCTGCGATCAGAGATATTTACTTCACATCCGGAGACAAGCCAGGTTATGGAAAATGCAAAATATAATCTGGAAGTATCCTCCTACCAGGGAAGGGTAAGCCAGGGTAAGCTTGGAGATCCATCTCTCAATTACGAGGTGCTCAGACAACAGCAGAGAACTGATGCATATACAAAAGGACAGATACCTCCCGACAGGATCGTCGGATTCAGTCCGCTTATGATAATTCCAGCTGCATACCTGCTTATGAATGGATTACCCGGGAAACCACCTGCTCTTAAACCACAGCTTACCGAACAGGAAGTGGATGAACTGCACAGGAGATACCTGGAGACAATAAGAAGGAGGGAGTGAAGATCCGCTCCCGCTATGCGGGATGTCGTTACTTCGTTCCTCCAAATCCACAATCCTGACTATCCCTTATAGAATATCGCCTTAATGATCTGGCTCGCCATTTTGGGATTTTCCTTTATTCTGCGTGTGCAGTAACCAAACCATTTTACTCCGAATGGAACATATACTCTCATAGCATGACCATCATTAACGATGGAATCGCGAAGATTTGGAGTAACACCATAAAGCATCTGGAATTCATAGAGATGTTTTGGAACATTATATTTTTCGATAAGTCTATAAGCTCCGTCTACCAGAGGTTTATCGTGTGTCGCAATGCCCACATATATCCTGTTCTTCAGCATGAATTCAAGGTCTTCCAGAAAATGCCGGTTTATCTCATCATATTTCTTATATGCTATGGCTTCAGGTTCAACATAAATACCTTTACAGAGTCTGAAACTCAGGGGTATCTCTTCACTGTTCAGATCAGATAAACCCTTAATATCATCAAGTGTTCTTTTAAGATAAGCCTGAACTACCAGTCCCACATTAACCGGATATTCAGTTTTAAGTCTTCTGAAGAGTTCTATTTCTAAATCAGTACAGGGTGAGTCTTCCATATCTATCCTGATAAAACCGTTATATGAGGCTGCTTTTGTTACAATTTCCCTTATATGATTGTAACAAACCTCTTTATCGATCAAAAGTCCAAAACTTGTTGGTTTTACTGAGAAATTGCCTTTTAATTCATTTTTGTATGATACATCGATCAGGTTAAGATATTCCTGTTTGTTAACTTCTGCCTCATCGAGGTTATTGATGAATTCGCCGAGGACATCCAGGGTAACAAGTATATTCTTACCGTTAAGTTCCTTTGATACACGCATTGCATCATCAATAGTCTCACCGGAGATATATGAGCGTGAAAAAATCCAGACGAATTTTTTTGGGAAATAAGGCAATATTGTGGCTATAAATTTGTTGAACATGATCTGTAATAATTGAATAATTTTGCTTTTTATTGTATGCTAATTAATATGTTTTAAGTTCGTTTTTTAATGACCTTTGTCATTGATTAAGGTTATATTATCAGGCGAATTTGCTTATTTTGGATTAATTTTTCAGCTTATGCAACCATTTTTTTTTAACGGTTGTCTTAAAAATGTCCTCTGTATATGATGAGTGACCAGCAAATAATTGAAGGTTGCGCAAGGAATGAAAGAAAGGCGCAGCAGGAGCTTTACAACAGGTACTCGCATTTTTTGCTGGGTGTATGTCTGAGGTATGCAACGGATAAATCTGAGGCGGAGGATATATTACAGGATAGTTTTTTAAAGATTTTTTTCAACATAAAAGATTATTCAGGAACAGGTTCTTTTATAGGATGGCTAAGGAAGATTGCAGTCAATACCGCGATTACTCATTATCATAAGCACCTGAAATTCAGGTACTATCTTGAAATTGAGGAATATGTATCGGTAGAGTCGGGTGTTTCGAGTTTTGAAGAAGATCTCTTTACATCTGATGAACTGTTCAGGGTATTGAATGAATTGCCGGCAGGTTACAGAATGGTTTTTAACCTCTATGCGGTAGAAGGTTATAAACATAAGGAGATAGCCACGATGCTGGGTATCGACACAAACACATCGAAATCACAGTACAGCCGGGCAAAGGCAGCGATCAGAGAAAAGCTTGAAAAGCTTCGAAAGCTGAAAGGCAACTATCCTGCCGGTAATATAGGATCAGAAGGTTGAAATTAGTAAAAGAGTGAAAGACAAAAATGAAGATAAGGCATTAAGGGAATTATTCCGGAATAAACTGGAAAATGCAGAAGTGATTCCTTCTCCATCAGTAGGTAAGTTCCTTATGAGAAAGCTTACACTGAAGCAATTCCTTCGTTTTAATGCAGCACGGCTTAATATATGGTATGCAGGCGGGATAGCTGTTGCAGGAGCCCTTATTGCAATCGTTCTGACTAGTGATCCCGGGAAAAAAGAACAGTTGAAATCTTCACCTTTAGTTACTGAGCAGGAAAGTAAGGAAGTATTACGTGACACAAAGAACATTGATACCACTACCGGCTTTGAAGAACCAGATACCCGGAATAAGATCATTTCAGAAAAACAGGGAAATTCAGAATCACCCCAAAGTACTTTTACAGAGACAGGTAATACAATTCATAAAGATGAGAAACCTGATGCTGTTACCTCTATACAGATACCCGATATTTCTGAAGAGGGATTGAATACCAAAAGCGAAACTGAACGTAATAATCTTAAAGGTAAAGTATATCAGTATGATAATTTCATAGCGGCATCAGTCACTGAAGGATGTGCTCCATTGAAGGTTATATTCAGGAGTATGATAGCTCCTGATGATTCATGCAGGTGGACATTTGGGGACGGAGGATATTCAACAGAAAGGAATACGGAATGGATATTTGATATTGAAGGCGAATATAAGGTCACTCTCGATATATCTGCTGCAGATAGAAAGAAACTGTATTCAGTTATCAATATTGTTGTTCATCCCCGGCCTGTTGCACGTTTTGAAATTACTCCCGAAGATGCTGTTATTCCAGAGGATGAAATTGTGTTTATGAATTATTCCTCAAATGCTGTGAGATATAAATGGAATTTTGGAGATGGAACAACTTCAAACCTTTTTGAACCAAGTCATTTCTACAGGAAGTACGGCGAATATAATGTTCAGCTAATTGCCTTTTCAGAACAGGGCTGCTCAGATTCCCTTACTATTTTTGATGCCTATTCCGGTTCTTCTTACTTTGTAACCTTCCCGAATGCATTTATTCCGAATCCTAACGGTCCTTCCGGCGGCTATTATACACCCAGGAGCGATGAAGCTGCTCATGTGTTCCATCCTGTCTATTCAGGTGTGGCAGAATATCAGTTAAGGATATTCAGCAGACTGGGTATACTGATCTTTGAAAGTAATGATATAAATATTGGATGGGATGGTTATTATAAAGGAGGAATGACTGATCCCGGTGTCTATATCTGGAAAGTACGCGGAAAATTTATTAACGGAGAACCCTTTACCAAAATGGGAGATGTAACCCTCCTCAGGAATTAATCTTACCTGTCCTGAAGTCTAAACAACCCGGTTTATCATTCATCAATAAAAAACCAGCATTCATCTATATTTACACTCTGTTCGTTAAAAATCCTAACGAAACATGACATTTTTGACTGAAAAAATCGTTTAAAAAGGTGAAATGTTGATGGATTTCATTATTTTCGTCAATATAAAATTACGGGAGTGACATTGCTGAAGAGGATTAAATATATATTTATTCTAACTTTTATCCTTGTAGTTGATATTTACAGTCAGGATCCTACATTTTCCCAGTTTTATGCAAATCCTCTTTACCTTTCTCCTTCATTTGCGGGGGCAACGGAGGAATACAGGTTTAGTATGAACTACAGAAACCAGTGGCCTGCTGTCCCGGGAGTCTTTCATACCTACAGCATCTCGTTCGATAAAGCACTGATAAACTTTAATTCAGGTATTGGTGTACTTGCAACTTATGACGTTGCAGGTTCCGGAAATTTAAGCACCACCAACATAGGTTTGCTCTATTCTTATGACTTCAACATAAACAGGGAATGGCATGTAAGGCCGGGAGTGAATTTTAAGTTTTATTACCTGGGTCTCGATATTTATAAGCTTGTGTGGAACAGCCAGTTGAGAGGCAGTGGTACAACACCTTCTATTTCTCCTCCTCCCTTTGATAATGTTGCTGATGTTGATTTTGCATTCTCAACCCTTGTCTACAATGACAGAATCTGGGCGGGATTTACTCTTGACCATTTACTTGTTCCAAAGACATCTTTCTATGCAGAGGAGGCAAATGTGCCGATAAAGTTCAATATGTACGGAGGTATGCAGATAATTAAGAAAACAAGGTTGAGAACAAAAATCAGGGAGGTCTTATCTGTAGCCATGAACTTTCAAAAACAGGCCAAATTTTACCAGACAGATTTGGGATTATATTATTATAAAGATCCGCTGATATTTGGACTTTGGTACAGGGGACTCCCGTTAGTTACATCCCAGGCAGGCGATGCTATTATAGGCCTCGTTGGAATTAAAACAGAACAGCTGCATATTGGATACAGCTATGATTTTACAATCTCAAACCTGATCGGTTCAACCGGTGGAGCTCATGAGATATCACTTATCTATGAATTTACATCATTTACCATAGGGTCTCAACGGAAAAAAATTCGTGCAATTCCATGCCCTGAGTTTTAATAAGAATATTTTTCTCTTTTTTAGTTCCTGACTCATTACAGACCTATTTATATTTATTTTATATTTGCGCCTGATTCAATTGTTAAACAAATATTTGATTTATAATGAAGAAGCTTTCCATTATACTGTTTTCGGTACTTTTTCTGGCTTTGGGCCTCCTCTATTTTTTCCATTTTTCAGGAACCGGGGTGAATAAAGAATCAGAAGAATCTTCTGAATATCATGAAGTAACTTCATCTGGAATTGCCTATGTAGACGTGGACTCTATCATCTTTAAATTTGACATGTTCTACGACAGGAGGGAAGAATTGATGGGTAAGCAGCAAAAAGCTGAAGCTGAACTCAACTCAAAAGCAAGCCTGTACGAGAGAAACGCAAGGGATTACCAGGAAAAGGTAAGTAAAGGCCTTGTTACCAGGGCAACTGCTGCAGAAATGGAGCAAAACCTTCTTCAGCAGCAACAGGACCTGGTCAATCTTCGTGATAACCTGCAGGCTAACCTTGTTGAAGAGGAACAGGTGATGAACCGTCAGATTCTTGAGTATATTACTACATTCCTCGAGGAAAATAGATCGGAATACAATTACCAGTATATTCTTGGCAAGAGTTTCGGGGGACAGGTTCTTTATGGAGATACTTCTCTCGACATCACCGACAAAGTACTAAAGGCCATTAATAAAAAATATCAGGCAGAGAATAAAAAATAATCATGGGATTTGCTTCAGCCTGGCTGAATAAAAATGCTCTTTTCCCTGAGTTTATTAAAGAAGCACCTGATAACCAGACAGGTATTATAATTGTTGTACCTGCATTTAATGAGCCTTATATTACATCCCTGCTGGAGTGTCTTAAATCATGTGATGAACCCGACTGTCAAGTTGAGGTGCTTGTCGTTATTAATGCTCCATCTGATGCATCATCTGAGAGCATCAGGAATAATTCAGTTTGTAAACAAAATATCGAAAAGTGGATAGGTGCTAATAATGACCGTTTCCTCAGGATTTATTATTTTAATACGGGGATAGCTCCTGTTGATGACTGGGGTGTTGGCCTGGCCAGGAAAAGCGGTATGGATGAAGCTTTAAGACGTTTCGATAAACTGGGGGAACCTGATGGTATAATAGTATCTCTTGATGCCGATTGCATAGTCGAAAAAAACTATTTAACCGCTTTTTGCAACGAATTCTATAAGAAAAAAGAGAGAAAGGCTTGTTCTGTATATTTTGAACATCCCCTTACAGGCAATCAATTTCCGGGCCGATTATATGATTATATTGCCCAATATGAACTTCACCTGAGATATTTTGTACAGGGTCTCAGGTACTCCGGGTTTCCTTATGCATTTCATACAGTAGGGTCGGCACTTGCTGTTAAAGCACTTCAATATGTTAAAGCGGGAGGAATGAACCGAAGACAGGCAGGTGAGGATTTCTATTTTATTCAAAAACTGGCCCCGCTGGGAGGATACTTCTACCTGAACAGTACTACTGTTTTTCCATCACCCAGGGAATCATACAGGGTACCTTTCGGAACAGGTGTAATGATGAAAAAACTTATGGATGATTCAGGAAACAGGTTGTTAACATATAACACAAAAGCATTTAGCGATCTTAAAAATATCTTTGAGATTGCCCGGAAAATGTATTTGGCTGATCAGGCTGAAGTATTAGATTCATATGAGGTATTGCCTGCAGGAATAAGTTTTTTGACGGGTAAGCAGGAATGGAATTCGAAGATAAATGAGATTCAGAGAAATACATCCTCCTTTGAGGCTTTTATGAAGAGGTTCTTTATATGGTTCAATATGTTCAGAATTGTAAAGTACCTAAACAATATTCATGCTGCCACCTATAGTAAAGTTCCTGTTGAAGAATCGGCTGGTAATATGCTGGCCATATCAGGAATGAAAAATATCCCGAAAGATATTTACGAGCTGCTTATATATTACAGGAGAATGGAAAAGGGTTTAACTACAACTGGTTAGTTGTTTCTCCTGGTTATTTCACGGTCTTCACGTGGTGTAAGAATTATATACAGGTCCTCTTCAGGCTTTTTCATCCTGTATTGTTCCCGGGCAAATTTTTCAAGACTCTCATCATCAGTCTTCAACTCCTGCAGCTTCCTGCGATCAACCTCGATTTTTTTCAGGTAATACTCTTTTTCATCCCGTAATTTTTGTAGTTCCCTGATCTCTTTATAACGTGATATAAGGTTGTTCGAATCAAGCAGTAAAAGCCATATCAGGAAAATAAGTATAGTTAAGACATATTTATTTCTGAATATAGCGGGAATCTTTTCTATAAATCTGAATCTGTTCATATAATACAAACCTACAATTTTTTTTTCATCCGCCGCTCATAAGGTAAATGATTTGAACCTTATCGCCTTCACTTATGAATGTTGTGTCGTATTTATCCTTTTGGATCAGTATATTGTTTATTTTAATGATTCTCATCCTGAATGTATATCTTTTAAGCTCAAGCAGTCTGCTTACTGTCAGTGTTTTATCGCTGAGTTCTTCTTCCCTGTTATTTAATAATATTTTCATTCAGGAATTAAGTTTTTTGTTCATAAGTATTTCGATAGCAGTGTTGGCCTGCATATTTGCTACAATTCCAACTCTTGGAGCCAGTGGCGGAAGATCTTCATTGGCATTTGTCGATTCATCACCACATACATAAAGTGTATTGTCAATTTTACGAAATCTTAAAGTCTCATTATTTCCCCAGCCGGCAATTCCTGATCCTATTATTACCGGTATTCCCGGCATTTTCAACTGAATCGTTTCAATCAGCATCTCTTTCATTTCATTACTGTCGAAAGCTTCGATAATAACGTCGCAGCCTTCAAAAACAGAAGGTATATTCGACTCATTCAGCTTATGGTTGTGACCTATCACTTTTACTAAAGGATTTATTCTTGCGATATTCTCCTTAAGGGCTTCGGTTTTAAGCATGCCTATCTGGTCAGCAAAGTAATATTGCCGGTTAAGGTTAGCCTTTTCAATAATGTCAAAATCAGCAACTACCAGCGTACCTGCTCCGCTTCTGGCAAGTGCAATTGCACAGTTTGAACCAAGACCACCGGCACCTGCTATCCCTATTCTGAATTTACCTAGATGTGATGTAATTTCCGGAAACTTCATAGAAGTATGACTTATATAATTGCAAATATACAATATGATTATAACCTGTCTGTAAAAAAATGTCCGGTAAAAATCCAGTATAGCGTACTGATCTATGTCATACTGGACAGTATAAAATTTTGTAACTTTGGTACATTCTCTTAACTGCCATCTTTTTAATAAAATCTTTTCAATATGGATACGGTTTTACAGAAAGCTCAACACAAAATACTTAAAGAGTGGAAATATATCTGGACTCCTTTAGATAAAGGTTATACCGACAAGGTCCTGTATATAAATGTAGGTACTAATGATATCAGGGGAAAAGATGTTCCCCTGGAGATGAAGGAAAAATTCATCGGGGGGAAAGGATACGGACTAAGGCTCTTATGGGATGGTACAAAGCCTGATACGAAATGGAATAGTCCTGATAATGAGATTGTTATATCTTCGGGGCCTATTGGTGGAATAACCCAGTATTCCGGATCAGGTAAATCGTTGGTAGTCAGTATTTCTCCTCAGACAGACTCTGTGATGGACAGTAATGTAGGAGGTTTTTTCGGACCCTTTCTGAAGTTTTCAGGATTTGATGCAATTGAATTACAGGGTAAAGCCCAAAAGGATGTAATTGTATTTATTGACGGAATAAATCATAAAGTAGAGGTTTATGAAGCTAATGATGAAGAGGCAACTGACAGCCACATACTTGTTGAGCAGCTTACCGATTATTTTGCTGTTGATGAAAAGGATAAAAAGAATATTGGAGTAGTCTCATCCGGTTCTGCTGCGAAACATTCACTGATTGGGATGCTTAATTTCAGCTTTTATGATCCCAAGCGTAAGAAGGTAAGGGTGAAACAGGCTGGAAGGGGAGGAATAGGTACAGTATTCCGGGACAAGAATATACGAGCTCTTGTCTGTAAGATACCCGGAGTAAAGGGCAATCTTAATAATGTTGTTGATCTTGACGCAATTATGGAGCGTGGCAGACGGTTTAACAAAGAGATGAGAGAACTTGACGACAAACAATGCCAGATGCGCCAGGTTGGAACAGCTCACCTGATGGAGATAATGAACGATCATGATCTGTTGCCGGTAAATAACTATAAGTATGGAAGTCATCCCGATGCTTACAAAATCGATTCATCGATATGGAAGAAACACTTTACGCAGAACATTCCTGATGGTTGCTGGATAGGTTGTAATATGTCGTGTACCAAGGGGGTGGACGATTATGAGATAAGGACCGGACCCTATAAAGGGAATAAGGTAATAGTAGATGGTCCTGAATATGAGAATGCAGCCGGTTTAGGTTCAAATTGCGGAATATTCGATTCTCATTATATTATTGAGAGCAATTTTTACTGTGACACATACGGAATTTGTACGATTACCTGGAGTACCGTCACAGCTTTCATTATGGAATGTTATGAGAATGGAATACTTAACAAGGAAAGAACCGGAGGGTTGGAACTTAATTTCGGTAATGCGGATGCGGCCCTTGAAATGATACATCAGCTGGCACGCGGTGAAGGTTTCGGGAAAATTGCCGGACTTGGTGTGCGGCATGCAAAGGAGCTTTTTATTAAAAACGAATGGGGAGATGCTGATTTCCTGAACGATATCGGTATGGAAAACAAAGGGCTTGAATATTCCCAATATATATCAAAAGAATCACTTGCTCAGCAGGGAGGTTTTGCCATGACAAACAAAGGTCCTCAGCATGATGAAGCATGGCTCATTTTTATGGATATGGTAAACAACCAGATACCTACCTTTGAGAATAAGGCTGAGGCGTTGCACTATTTTCCAATGTTCAGAACATGGTTCGGGCTGGTTGGATTGTGCAAGCTGCCATGGAATGATATTGAGCCTGAGAATAATGCAGAGACTGATGAGCCCGCAAAAGTACCGGAGCATGTCGATAATTATGTTACTATATATAAGGCAGTTACAGGCCGTGAGTTCGATAAGCACAGACTCATTGAGGATTCAGAAAGAGTTTACAACTTCCAGCGAATATTTAACCTGCGGAGGGGATACGGCACACGGATACATGACAAACAACCATATCGTGCCGCAGGCCCCGTTACGAAAGAGGAGTATGAATCAAGAGCCGAAAGGTATGATAACCAAATTATGGAAAAGTTAAATATTGATCCTTCAGGGAAATCAACAGAGGAAAAAATGAAGATCCTCAGAAAATACAGGGAAAATCAGTATGAAGCTCTTGTTGATGCTGTCTATAAGAGAAGAGGATGGAACAAAAACGGGGTTCCCACTATTGAGTTCCTGAAAAAAATAGGAATGGATCTTCCGGAAGTAATTGAGGTTGTTAAGGAGTATCAATAGAAAAGGTTAATATATGAAAATGATTTCTATTTCTGAAGCTTATGAAATAGTAATGAATGCCTGTTTCTCAACCGGAAAGGAATATGTTCCTTTTATTGAATCACTGAACCGGGTCCTTGCCGGTGATATCATCAGCGATATGGAGATGCCGCCTTTCAACAAAGCATCTGTTGATGGTTTTGCATGTAGAAAATCTGACCTGGACAATGAACTGAAGGTCATAGAAACCGTTTCTGCCGGCGGATGGCCCGAAAAACCTGCAGGTAAAAACCTTTGTACACGTATTATGACAGGAGCAGCTGTTCCGGAAGGTGCAGATTGTGTTATTATGGTGGAAGATACAGAAACATTACCTTCCGGAAAAATCAGGTTCACTGGTTCTTCAACAAAGGATAACATCGCATTTAAAGGAGAGGATATAAAAAAGGGATATGTTGTAATGACAGCCGGAAGCCTTATTAAACCTCAGCATATCGGGGTAATGGCTACTGTCGGATATACATCTGTTGCAGTAAGTTGTAAACCTCGTATTGCTGTTATCAGCTCAGGAGATGAACTGGTGGAACCGGATAAAAAACCCGGCAGATCACAGATAAGGAATTGTAATTCATACCAGCTTATGGCACAGACTGAGAGGGCTGGTGGTGCAGTAAAATATTATGGTATTGCACGAGATGATGAACAGGAAACATTTGATATTGTGCAAAAAGCTCTGTCGGAGAGTGACCTGATAATAATAACAGGCGGAGTTTCAATGGGAGATTTTGATTTTATTCCCTCTGTGCTGGAAAGGGCAGGTGTCAGGCTGCAATTTTCAAGAGTAGCGGTCCAACCAGGTAAACCAACTACATTCGGAATACATCCCAAAGCACTTGTTTTTGGACTTCCCGGAAACCCTGTATCATCTTTCATGCAATTTGAGATTCTTATCAGACCATTGATAAATAAAATGATGCGACATGCCTGGAAGCCGATAATAATAGACTTACCACTTAAAGATGGATTCTACAGAAAATCTGCCGATAGAATGGGATTAGTTCCTGTCATAATAACTGAAGATCAGCATGTTATGCCTGTTGAATATCATGGATCAGCACATATTTCTGCAATTCCTGATGCATTTGGCATCATTGCCATTCCTGCCGGGCAGCACAAAATAGAGAAGGGTACAGTGGTAAGTGTACGTCAGATATGATAATAAAAACTATTACTTACATTATTAATGGATCTTCCTGAAAAAATAAATGTCCTCATTATTACGTTGAGCGACAGGGCTTACAAGGGTGAATATAATGACTTGAGCGGCCCCCGCGTAAAAGAGATACTCTCAGATTATTTTCATGATGATAATCAGGTATATAATATTGATATGAAACTTATCCCCGATGATACTGTTATTCTGAGGGAAATTCTGGCAGATGCAGGCACTTTGTACAATCTTATAATTACAACAGGGGGGACAGGAATAGGTCCAAGGGATATCACTATAGAAACTGTCAGGCCGATGCTATCAAAGGAGATCCCGGGTATTATGGAATATATCAGGGTAAAATATGGATCACAAAAACCAAATGCTCTCCTTTCCAGAGGTGTTGCCGGTATTCTTGGGAATGCGATTATTTACACGATTCCAGGATCACAAAAAGCTGCAGAAGAATATATGACAGAAATAACCAGAATACTAAAACACACAATATTAATGCAGTACGGAATAGATACACACAGGCATGGTTAATAAGAGACCTTATTGTTTGTGTTTGCAGTGGCTGTTCCTATTACCCGGTCAAATCGCTCATAAGGATTCCTGTAATAAACAAACACAGTATAATCATTCTCAGTATCATAATGGTTGCTCTCGAAGAGTGTGGCAATTCCCTGAGTATTTCCCTTCTTTAAAAATACATATTCATAATTATACCAACCCTGTTTCAGAAGGATAGTACATTCATACTGCCCCTGCTGAGGATTATATGTCATAATGTTATTATTATTGAATTCCCAGTTGTTAAAACTTCCTGATACATACAAATTTCCATCTGCTATCATATATTTCGACGGCAGGGTAAAATAGACATAGACATAATCGGCATCTGTTTCAGGATTTCTTCCCTCACTACTTGAAATGTAGTACCGGCCATTAAAATCCTGCCAGTAAAAATATGGTTTGTATTCCCTGTTTTCTGATGGAACCAGGTATATATTATAATATGGTGCCATGTAGTCTATTTTTCTTATAAATTCTGATTTGTACCTGATACTCCTGATGTCGAAATACCTGAATTCATTTCCTCCATTGAAAATATAATTTTCAGATATTGTATTGAATCTGAGCTGGTTATTTCCAATAAAGTCAGGTTTAAGGTTCTGTTTTGCGTTATCCCAGCGACCATTTTGAAGTACGGAACAATAAATATTCCTGGCAGGATCGGTTACAGAGATACCGGCAAAATTTATAGTAAACTCAAGTTGCTGACCTGTATTATCTAAAGATGGAATAAGCGGTCGGAATGTTCTCATATTTATTCCGGCAGAACCCTCCGTAATCACAAAACGTTGTATAAAAACCGGATTATCAGGTTCTCCCTCGGGATAAACATAAAGGATGTAATTGCCAGATAATAAGAATGAGATTCTATCGTTGGGAAATGCCAGGGAATAATGATAAAAATTTACTGTGGTATTGAATGACGGTTGACTATTCTCTATTGGATTGTCAGGTAAACCCTCCAGGTATTCATTGGTAAAAATATCTGATTTGTTCCAGTCTTTATCACAGTGATAGAAGGTATAATAGAATGTATCATTATAGTCACCAATAAGATCAAACTGAAGCATGAGTTTCTCTTCACTGTTTAATCTTATAACAGGGTAGGAAAAATTCCATCCTTCTTTATAGAGCTGGAGTGTTTTGACTCTTTCGTCAAATATTCTGTTTGTATAAAAATCAGGATAGTCGCTTTTCCCATACATTAGTGTTCCGGTAAGCAGATTCAGAATTACATACAACAATAATTCACGCATAATGTGTGCTTTAAACAGGATGTTAACAAAAATAATGCAAAAATATTACATCATATAAGACATTTTTTAAGATTTATCGGGAGCTATTTATACATTTGTAACTATAGTTAATTTATTAACAGTCCCTTGTTAAAAGGATTTATTTAATGGCTTCATAAAAATATGTCCGGAACAATAAGTTTAAAAAAGGGATATAATATCCCATTAAAAGGTAAAGCTGAAAAAAAGATAGCCGGAGAGTGCAATCCGATAAGGTTTGGAGTTAAACCTGTCGATTTTCCCGGGCTCATTCCAAAAATGGAGGTAAAACCGGGAGAAAAGATAAAAGCCGGGACACCCTTGTTTCATGATAAAAACCGGCCGGCGATAAAATTCACCTCCCCGGTAAGTGGTACTGTCATATCAGTGGAAAGGGGAGAAAGACGGAGGATCCTTGAAGTTGTTATTGAAAAAAGCGGAAATGCTTATGTCAATTTCGGGAAGAATGACCCTGCATCATTATCACGGGGAAAGATAATAGAAAAGCTTCTTTTATCAGGACTCTGGCCGGCTGTACGACAACGTCCATATCATGTTATTGCTAATCCGGAAGATAATCCGAAATCGATTTTCATAGCTGGATTTGATACTTCTCCTCTGGCACCGGATTATGATTTCATAATGGATAATCTTCCTGCAGAGATTTTTCAGACAGGTATCTCGGCAATCTCAAAACTCACAGGAGGAAAAGTAAATCTGGTGCTGGAAAAGAAAGCTTCAAAAACACCCGGAAAATACAATTTCAATGGTGTTGAGGTCTCTTATTTCTCCGGACCACATCCTGCAGGGAATGTAGGCATTCATATTCATCATCTTGACCCTGTCAATAAAGGTGAGGCTGTATGGTTTGTTAATTTCCAGGATGTTATAGCTATCGGGAATCTGTTCGCGGAAGGGATCTATAAACCTGAAAGAGTGATTGCCCTGACAGGGTCAGAGGTATCTAATCCACAGTATTACAAAGGATTATCAGGGTGTTCAATAGCACCAATCATCAGGGATAATATCATGTCGTGGAATCTTAGATATATAAGCGGCAATGTATTGACAGGAACAAAAATAAACGCTGACGGGTATCTTGGTTACTACGATTCACAGGTAACAGTAATACCTGAAGGAGATAAATATGAATTCTTTGGATGGGTACTGCCCGGAGCTGATAAGCTTAGTTTCTCAAGAACATTTTTATCAAGCTTCATCCCGAAAAAAAGTTTCAGCCCCGACACAAACTTTCATGGTGGTAAAAGAGCTTTTGTATTAACCGGGCAGTATGAAAAAGTACTTCCTATGGATATATATCCCATGCATCTGCTTAAAGCAATTATTTCAGGTGATATTGACCTGATGGAAAACCTGGGTATTTATGAGGTTGCTGAAGAGGATTTTGCCCTCTGTGAGTTTATCTGCCCGTCGAAAATTGAGATACAGTCTATAATTAGGAATGGTCTGGATTTGATGATAAAGGAAATGAGTTAATAACATGTGACAATACTGAAGAATGGATTCTTTAAGAAAAAAACTGGATAAAATAAAACCCCATTTTGAAGAGGGAGGAAAGCTTTCAAAATTGAGGTCAGTTTTTGAAGGATTCGAAGCTTTTATGTTCGTATCCAACAAGGTAACTGTTAAAGGTTCACATATCAGAGATAACATTGACCTTAAGAGAACAATGACAGTTGTTATAATCGCACTGTTACCGGCTCTTTTATTTGGTTCTTATAATACAGGCCTCCAGCATTTCAGGTCTGTCGGGACAGATCCTTCCATACTTCAGGCATTCTGGTTCGGCTTCCTGAGAATACTCCCGCTAATAATTGTAAGTTATGTTGTGGGTCTGGGAATAGAGTTTATTGCAGCCCAGATAAGAGGACATGAGATCAATGAGGGCTTCCTGGTAACAGGTCTTCTTATACCATTGATAATGCCTGTTGATGTTCCTCTCTGGATGCTTGCTCTTGGAACGGCCTTTGCTGTAATACTTGGCAAAGAGGTCTTCGGTGGAACAGGTATGAATGTGTTTAATCCGGCACTTCTTGCCAGGGCTTTTGTCTTTTTCAGTTACCCGGGGTGGATGACAGGGGATAATGTCTGGACTGAAGGCCTGATGAAGGGCCAGAATATTATTGACGGATTCTCGGGTGCCACACCCCTTTCAATGGGAGCATCCGGAGATTTTGCTGGTCTGCCATCATTCATGAATATGTTCATCGGGACAATTCCCGGTTCAGTAGGAGAGACTTCAACTATTGCTATCCTTATAGGAGCATTTATACTGATAGTGACAGGAATGGGGAGCTGGAAAATTATCGTAAGTGTTTTTGGAGGAGGACTCCTGATGGGACTTTTACTTAATGCAATTGCGGCAAATCCTTATATGGAGATACCTTTTTATTATCACTTTGCAATGGGTGGTTTTGCATTCGGGGCTGTATTTATGGCAACAGATCCGGTTACTGCGTCGCAAACAGAAAAAGGGAAATGGATTTACGGACTTTTGATAGGTATCCTGTCGGTTCTGTTCAGGGTTCTTAATCCTGCCTATCCCGAAGGGGTAATGTTAGCAATATTACTTATGAACATGTTTTCCCCGCTTATTGATCATTTTGTCATACAATCTAATATAAAGCGAAGGCTGCGACGAGCTGTACTGGCAGTATAAAGCTAAGCTGAGGATAACAGCATGAGTCTGTTGAAATTAAAAATATTACCATATGAAAAAATTCAGTAACAAATATATATTCATATTCTCGACAGTGATGGTAGTAATTGTGGCTTCTCTCCTGTCGCTGGCAGCCACTCTTTTGCAGCCTGCCCAGGAAAGAAACCTGGAAATAGAAAAGAAAAAAAGTATGCTGGAGTCAATACTTATTCCGGCTACGCGGAATGATGCAGTGGAGCTTTATGATAAATATATAAAAGAAAGCTTTGTCCTGAACAGTAAGGGAGAGATAATGGAAAATGTTGATGCGTTCAATGTTGTTTTGAAAAACGAACAGAAAAAACCCCTTGATGAACAATACCTCCCGGTATTTATATCAATTCCCGATAATGGTGAAAAAGTAATCATCCTGCCAGTTCAGGGAAAAGGATTATGGGGTCCCATTTGGGGTTATGTATCATTAATGCCCGACATGAACACTATCTATGGTGTTACATTCGATCATAAGGGTGAGACTCCAGGACTGGGGGCAGAGATAAATACTTCTCATTTTGAGAATATGTTTAAGGGGAAACAACTATTTGATAATGATAAATTTATATCTGTAGATGTCGTCAAAGGAGGTGCCGACCCTAATGACAAACATGGTGTTGACGCAATTTCAGGCGGGACTATTACAAGTAAGGGTCTCGAGAAGATGCTTTTTGATTGTATAGCAAAATATGAAGATTACCTTTTAAAAAACAGAATTTAACATATGAACAACCAGGAAAAAGAGCCGTTATTTTCGGCTAAGAATTTTAACCTTCTAACTGCTCCGTTGAACAAGAATAATCCCATTACTATCCAGGTTCTGGGAATATGTTCAGCTCTGGCGGTCACTGTTAAGCTTAAGCCTGCGCTGGTGATGGCATTATCAGTCACAATAGTCATCGCTGTATCGAATGTTGTGGTTGCAGCTCTCCGGCAGTATATTCCGGACAGAATAAGGATTATTGTACAGCTGGTAGTCATTGCAACACTTGTGATACTTGTGGACCAGATATTAAAGGCATACGCTTTTGATGTGAGTAAACAACTCTCTGTTTTTGTCGGACTTATAATTACCAACTGTATTATTATGGGTCGTCTTGAGGCATTTGCCATGGCAAACAAACCATGGCAGTCATTTCTTGATGGAGTGGGTAACGGTGCCGGATATGGTATAATACTGATTATTGTGGCATTCCTCAGGGAGTTACTGGGGTCAGGAACCATATATGGTTATCCTGTGATTGAGAAACTCGGACTCTATTCTATAGGATATGAAAATAACGGGATGATGATTCTCCCTCCGATGGCCCTGATTGTTGTCGGATTAATAATCTGGGCACAGAGAGGCAGGGATAAAAGCCTGATTGAGAATAAATAATAAAAAAGACTATGGAAAACCTACTGAATATATTTATCAAATCGATCTTTGTCGAAAACATGGTTTTTGCATTCTTCCTTGGTATGTGTTCATACCTGGCAGTGTCAAAAACCGTGAAGACATCTATAGGACTTGGTATAGCAGTTGTATTTGTACTTCTGATAACGGTACCGGTAAATTTCCTTATTGAGAAATTTATTCTGAAAAAGGGTGCACTGATCTGGCTGGGCCAGGGATTTGCAGATGTGGATCTAAGTTTTTTAACCTTCATAGTATTTATTGCAACCATTGCAGCAATGGTTCAACTTGTTGAAATGATAATTGAAAAATTCAGTCCTGCCCTTTATAACTCCCTGGGGATTTTTCTCCCGCTGATAGCAGTGAACTGTGCTATCCTGGGCGCATCACTTTTTATGCAGGAAAGAGAATATGCAAATATTGCAGAAGCAACAGTATTTGGTATAGGTTCAGGAATAGGCTGGCTGCTGGCAATTGTCGGTATAGCTGCAATACGTGAGAAACTACAGTATAGTAATGTGCCCGACCCTCTTAAAGGTCTGGGTATCACTTTTATACTTACAGGATTGATGGCAATTGCTTTTATGGGTTTTATGGGCATCAAAATTTAAATGATATATCATATTATGGTTCTAGCTGTTACAACTACGCTTACCCTGCTTTATAGTGTTATAGTCTTTCTTATAATTATTCTATTGCTGGTTTTTGGACTTCTTCTGGCAAGGGATAAGCTTTTACCAAAAGGAGATGTTACTCTTCAGATAAATGACCGTGAAATAACTGTTTCTCCCGGTTCAAACCTGCTTTCAACACTGTCATCAAACGGTATCTATCTTCCTTCAGCATGTGGCGGCGGAGGTACATGCGGTATGTGTAAGTGTCAGATACTGGAAGGAGGCGGCTCCATACTCCCTACTGAAACAGGATTCTTTACACGTAAAGAACAATTGAATAACTGGAGGCTGGGTTGCCAGGTGAAAATACGTGAACCACTCAAAATAAAGGTTCCTGAAGCTGTTCTTGGGATAAAGAAATGGGAATGTGAAGTAGTATCTAACAGGAACGTTGCAACATTTATTAAGGAGTTTGTAGTTAAACTGCCTGAAGGAGAAAAACTTGATTTTGAGCCGGGTGGATATATCCAGATAGATGTACCAAAATACCAGACAACATTCAGGGATTTTATCATTGATGAGAATTACCATGAAGACTGGGATAATTATAAAATGTGGGATCTTTCAATAAAGAACAGTGAAGAGACATTCAGGGCATACTCAATGGCAAATTATCCTGCTGAAAAGAATCTCATTAAACTGAATATAAGAATAGCAACACCACCTTGGAATAATACCAAAAAACAATTTATGAAGGTCCCACCCGGGATCTGTTCAACATATATATTTTCAAGAAAACCTGGCGACAAAGTATCCATTTCAGGGCCATATGGCGAATTTCATATAAAAGACACAAATAACGAAATGGTATATATTGGCGGGGGAGCAGGTATGGCACCTTTGCGATCACATATATTCCACCTGTTCCATACACTGAAAACCGGACGTAAAGTATCATACTGGTATGGTGCAAGATCACTCAGAGAGGTCTTCTATGAAAATGAATTCAGAGCAATAGAGAAAAAATTCCCGAATTTTAAGTTTGTACTTGCTCTTTCAGAACCTCTTCCTGAAGATAAATGGAAAGGCCCGACCTGTTTCATTCATCAGGTTCTCTTTGATAATTACCTGGATAAACATGAGGAACCTGAAGATATTGAATATTACTTCTGCGGACCACCAATGATGAATAACGCAGTCGTTAAAATGCTTTACGACCTTGGAATCCCGGAAGAAAATATTTCATTCGACGATTTCGGTATATAACAATATATATCTCTCTGTGTCTCTTTGTGTCTTCTCAGTCCCACAGAGGAGACACAGAGTGCCACGAAGTTTCAATATATTTAAAATGAAAATCAAATTATCAGGACTGGCATTTTTGCTGTTAATAACGACAACAGCATGTAAAAAACAACTTGAATTCTCCAGCTTCAACGGATTTGCACAGGGTACAACATATAGTATTGTTTTTGAAGATAATGGCAAAATTGATCCTTCAGAGTTGAGAGAAAAGGTAGAAAAGATTCTTCATGATTTTGATATGTCACTCTCGTTGTATCAGGATTCATCTGTAGTTTCCAGAATAAACAGGAATGAAACTTTGACACCTGATACATATTTTATTAAAGCCTTCAGACAATCTGAAGAGATAAATCTATTGACAGATGGTTCATTTGATATAACTGTAGATCCATTGGTTGAGGCATGGGGCTTTGGACCGGATGCTGTTAAAAACTATAATGAAGCTATCCATGACTCCCTTATGAAGTTCATCGGTATGGACAAGGTGGAGATAAGAGATGGGATGGTATATAAAACTGATTCCCGTATAAAATTTGATTTCAATGCAATTGCACAGGGCTATTCAGTTGATATAGTCAGTAACTATCTGAATAGCATAGGTATAAATCATCACCTGGTTGAAATTGGGGGTGAAGTAAAAACCTGTGGTGATAAAGGAGGTGTATTGTGGAGGATAGGTATTGACCGGCCTGAAGATAATAATATGATGCCCGGCGAAGATCTGCAGGCAATTATCAGCTTGAAGGACAGATCTCTGGCAACATCAGGAAATTACAGAAAATTTTATATAGAAGATGGCATCAAATATTCCCATACGATTGATCCCAAAACGGGTTATCCTGCAAGGAACAGGTTATTAAGTGCAACGATCGTTACCGATAACTGTGCAACTGCTGATGGTGTTGCCACAGCATGCATGGTAATGGGCCTCGAAAGAACAATTAATTTCCTGGAATTACATCCTGAATTTGAGGCATACCTTATCTATTCTGATGATAAGGGATATTTTATAACATGGTCAACGGAATCTCTTAAGAAGTATATTTCTGAAGTAAAATAATAGAGTTCAATTTTATTTTTGAATATATTGGATTTTTCTGATTACTGAATTAGCAGCAAGGAGACTGTCACTATGGCTAAATATCGATGTTGCATGCCTTACAACCCTGCATGTTATTGTTTGGATTACAGCCTATGTCGGTTTTTTGAGCACATTTGATGCCCCGCTTACTCATTTCCTTATTATGGCCCACATGTGTCTCCGGGAACCGGCCATTAGACTTGAGCAGGATTCTGATACCCAGAAGTGCAATTGCAAATAGCAGGAAAACAGCGCTTATAAAAAGCAATTTAACAAACATCAGTGAAGCATATTAAACATTATTTCAAAGATAATCATCATTTAATCTATTATTGTTAAACAACTCCAACAAAAAATTGTTAATTATTCAGAGTGAACATAAAACAACCAGTTTTTATGGTACAAAACAAAAAAAAATCAGATATAAAAATTAACAGGGAGATCATCCTGGCTGACTATCGTCTTGCCAATGTCAGCAGGAACCTGTCAATTACAGGTCGACGTGAAGTATTATCAGGAAAAGCAAAATTCGGAATTTTTGGGGATGGGAAGGAACTGATACAGATAGCCATGGCCAGGCAATTCAGGGACGGAGACTGGAGATCAGGTTATTACAGAGACCAGACCTGGATGATGGCAATGGGACTCTATGATTCAGTAGAATTCTTTCATCAGCTTTATGGTAATACTGACAGAAACATTAATCCGGGTAGCGGAGGACGGGTATTCAATAATCATTTTTCGGTTCCTAATATAAATCCCGATGGTACCTGGCGTGATCTGACAAAACAAAAAAATTCATCTTCAGACATATCTCCTACAGCCGGACAGATGCCCCGCCTTCTTGGTCTGGCCTATGCATCAAAATTATTCCGGTCGAATAAAGAACTGCATCAGTATAAGACATTATCGCTGAAAGGCAACGAAGTGGCATTTGGCTCAATAGGTGATGCCAGTACTTCAGAGGGCCACTTCTGGGAAACAATGAATGCAGCAGGTGTTTTGCAGGTGCCTATGGCTATATCTGTATACGATGATGGTTATGGTATCTCGGTTCCAAAGAAATACCAGACAACAAAAGGGAGTATTTCTGATATCATGAAAGGGTTTGAAAAAGAATCTGGTCGACCGGGGATACTTATCTACAAAGGCAAAGGATGGGATTATCAGGGACTTATTAAAATGTATGAAGAAGGGATCGCGATTTGCAGAAGGGATCATGTTCCTGTATTATTCCATATCGAGGAGGTGACACAGCCCCTTGGTCACTCTACATCAGGATCACATGAAAGATATAAAAGTGAGGAGAGGTTGAAATGGGAGGAAGAATTTGATCCGATAAGAAAAATGAGAAAATGGATCATCAGTCAAAATATTGCGAACGCTGAAGAACTTGACAAAATAGAGTCTGAAACCGGAGAGGAAGTAAGGGAATCAAAGAAAAAAAGCTGGAAGATGTTCCAGGACCCTATAAAGATTGAAAGGGATGCATTGGTGAAAATTATAAGGGACAGATCCTGCAAATGTCATGAAGAGATAAAGGAAGCTTCGGTGGATGAAATAACAGCAGAGCTGGAAAAGGTACTGACCCCGATCCGTAAGGATAACTTCATGGCTGCACGTAAGATTCTCAGGAATGTATGTGAATCATGTAACAAAGCAGATAACCTCAGAGAGGAGCTTCACGGATGGCTTAAAAGAAACTATGCCGATGCCTCAATGAGCTATGACAAGTTCCTTTATAATGAGACATCAACATCTGTTCTTAATGTTAAACCTGTTGCGCCGAAATACTCGGAAAGTTCTCCCGAAGTGCCCGGAAGACAGGTTCTCCGTGAGAACTATGACAAACTCTTTTCGAAATATCCTCTCCTGGTTACTTTTGGTGAGGATACCGGTAAAATTGGTGGAGTAAACCAGTCACTGGAAGGTTTACAGAAGAAATATGGCGAATTGAGAATTACAGATACCGGGATCAGGGAAACCACGATACTGGGTCAGGGGATAGGTCTTTCGCTGAGAGGTATGAGACCTATTGCCGAGATACAATATCTCGATTATCTTATGTATGCCATCCAGACCTTAAGTGATGATCTCGCAACAACTCATTACCGGACAGCAGGCAGGATGGTTGCACCCCTTATTGTATCAACCCGTGGACACAGACTTGAAGGAATCTGGCATTCCGGATCACCTATGAGTATGCTTATTAACTCTGTAAGAGGAGTCTATGTTTGTGCCCCAAGAGATATGACCCGGGCTGCAGGATTTTATAATACTCTCCTTCAGGGAAATGATCCTGCAATTGTAATAGAACCCTTGAATGGTTATCGACTTAAGGAGAAACTTCCGGATAACATCGGTGAATTTTGTATCAGGCTTGGAGTTCCTGAGATCCTTACCAGCGGTACCGATCTGACACTGGTAACATATGGATCAACTGTCAGGATAGCCGCAGAAGCAGTTAAACAGCTTTCATCACATGGAATATCAGTTGAGCTTATCGATGTGCAGACACTTGTTCCGTTTGATATCGGGAAGATCATACTTGATTCAATAAGGAAAACCAACAGAATACTCTTTCTCGATGAAGATGTTCCTGGAGGTACCACTGCATATATGATGCAGGAAGTGCTTGAGAAACAGGGTGGATGGCAATATCTCGATTCACAACCAAAAACACTTACTGCCAAAGAGCATCGTCCGGCATACACTACTGATGGAGATTATTTCTCAAAACCAAGTGCCGAGGATGTTTTCGATGCAGTATATGCTATGATGAAGGAAGCAATACCGGCAAAGTATTAGCCCTCCACGAACTCACCCCCTTCCTTTATTACGTTCAGGATGGGGGGTGAGTATATGTTGTATTAAGAGGATGAAAATGGTATTTTACTCTGTGATCCTGATAATATTCATTAATTCAGTTGCAGCCTCTTTGGGACCGGATGTCTCAAAGCCGGGTATTCCGAGTCTTGTTCTCATCTGACCTACATAGATACCCTTCTCATAGAAAATATTGAAGTACCTTGATGCTATTTCCTCATGTAATTCCCTGTATTCAGGCGGACCGAAAATATTTGCAAAATATGAATTTACAATACCACTGGTTGTGGTTGTTCCTTTGCTCATCACTGCTCCATTTCTGAATACTTCAAGTGCCTCAGGAACGGTATTGAATTTTTCTATTACAGGATGTTCATCATCTATTTCCTCATAGTTATTCGCATACAGGATATAGTCGATCTTATGACCTTTGGTCACGTTTTGAAATGATGTGACAGGGATGACAATCCGGGAATTCACCTGGCTCGGGTTCATTATTATTGACCTGTCGAGATGTCCGAAAGCATATCCTGGCTGCAGATCATCGAGTCTCAGAAAAGCTCCGGTTTCGGTACCATAACCAATTGGAGTACCACTATCATCAATTTCAATAGAGCCCATATCATCTGCAATAATTGTCATCTCACGAATATATTTCTCACCGAGGATACGGAATGCTTCAAGTGTTTCTGATTTACCTGCCCCGGTATCGCCAATCATTAGAATAGTTGCTTCTTTATCGCCATGCAGAAGAATTCTGACCATTGCTCCATGGAAGGGCATTTTTCCTGATTTCATTACAATTGAATTGTGCAGTGTCAGGATCATCTTTTTCAGATACCCGAAATATCCGAATTCAGGTCTGCCGGGAGTTGCCCCGACAAATATTCCGTTTACATGATCTTCATAAAAGACTGTTGGAAATTCTGCCAGACCATCAAGAACATCTTCCTGTACCCCATACAGGAAAAGAGCATCGGGCTGCCTCTTTAGATCAGCATCATCAGCAAGCTTGAAAAGATTACACATGGAAAGTCCCAGTTCAATGAATGTGAGATGAAAATAGACCATGATAAGCAGTTTTCCTGCTTTGACAGGATAACATAGCCAGTCGTCAGTTTTTAAGTCTACAAGGTCAACAGGATTTTGACTGATACGTTTAAAGTGCCCTGTTCTTTTATTCATAGGTTGTTGTATAACCAGCGGAGGATAAATCAGGGCCTGGCGAATCACCTGGATATTATTCAGTTTAAGATATTTGCCATGAGGATATGGTATATTTTTTGGAAGTGAAATTACTGCCATTTCAGCACCTGCAGTAACCTGCCGGTAAACATTGGGGTGGCTGCCGGAGATATTTTCCTGAATATGCCGGTAAACTGTTCTGATCAGATGAGTGAGATGTTCAATAGTCTCGTTAAATGTACGATAGGGCCTTTTGTCAAGACGATCTCCTTCGGAATCATTTATTATAAAACGGTCAAAATGCCTCCAGTAATCATATAAGAATTCAATAAAGTTATTCAATAGATGCAGATCTCTCAGGAAAGATCCCGATCTGTCAAAAATATGAGGTAATACCTTTGCTTCATACCTGTAGAGAAGGGTAAGTGTTCTGACTAGATCATCTACAGCAGGATTATTAATTTCCCCATCCCGGAATATCTGCAATAAAGGTGAGTCCCTGGTGCTAAGTTTCTCCAGGCAGTGATCAAGTACCATCCTGAACTTTTCACTTTCCAGTAATTCCTCAGCAGTCTCACACATCCTTTCACGATTGTTGAGGATTGCCTTATTTCCAATAATTCTTAAAGTGCTTTTTTGCATAATTTGTTAAAAATCCGGGCAAAATTATGATAATATTTAATTGACTTCTTATTTTTACTTAATTATTTGTCTGTTTTTCAAGAAATTTATCAAATTACAAAGCAAAAGTTGTAATTACGTTGTTTATGTAAAAATATGTAACTTGCCGTGGTAATGAAACCGGAACTTGATTTTTTTACAATATTACCTGAAGACAAAATACCGGCAAAAGGTAAAATCCTTATTTCCGAACCCTTTCTGCCTGATACTTTTTTTAACCGTACTGTAGTATATATGGCAGATCATAATGCTGAAGGTTCTGTTGGTTTTATACTGAATAAAAAACTTGAGATCAAAGTATGTGATGCCATTTCTGGTTTTGAGGGATGGGATGAGTTTCTTAGTATGGGCGGCCCCGTTGCCCCTGATACACTTCATTATCTCCATAATCTTGGTGAACAGATCCCAAAAAGTGTGCTGGTTGATGAAAATATCTATTGGGGAGGCGATATTGATGTAATAAAAGATCTTATAAGTTCAGGTGGCCTGGATAATACACAGATAAGGTTTTTCCTGGGTTATTCAGGATGGTCGGCAGGTCAGCTTGAGAAAGAACTTAAAGAGAACTCCTGGGTTATTGCAACGATCAATTCTGATATAGTCCTGAATGACCAGGTTGATGATGCATGGAAAAGGATACTGCGGGGATTGAAAAAGAAATACCGTATGTGGGCTGACTTCCCGGATTCACCGGATATGAACTAAAACCTATAAATGCATTATCTTAAATACCAGTTCTTTAAGGATATCTCCCGGTTCGCTGCTAAGATCACCAAAGCCTTTCGATTTCATATCATAGGTACGTAAAAGCGCAATAGCCTGTACCGTTTTAGCCAGAGTGTATTTTGAAGCTGAGAGTTCATAATCCTTTACAAAAAAGGGATTTATCCTGAGCGCGGCCGCTACATTGTTTTTTGATTTATCGGTAAGATTATGATATGTCAGTAACCTGGTAAAAAAGCTGAATAACGATGCTATTGAAAAAGTTATTGGATTGTCTTTTTGGTTACTGGCAAAATGAAGAACAATCCTGTTGGCTTTCAGGATATTTTTTTCACCTACAGCCTTTTGAAGCTCGAAATTATTATAGTCTTTACTAATCCCGATATTTTTTTCAATAAGTGAGGTTGTTATCACAGGCTTATCCCTGGGGAGAGTGATTAAAAGCTTATTGAGTTCATTTACAATCTTATGAAGATCAGTTCCCAGGTATTCCGTTAGCAGAGCACTGGCACTGGGATCGGTTTTGATACCCTCCTTCATAAGGTATCTGTCAATCCAGGCAGGAACCTGATAATCCCTGAGTCTTGATGATTCAAAATAAACAGCATGTGTTGTAAGTGCCTTATAGAATTTAGTTCTTTTATCCAGTGATTTGTATTTATAATTAATGACCAGTAAAGTTGACTCAAGTGGTTTTTCAAGATAGAAAAGGAGATCCTCAATTTTTTTAAGAGATTGTGCCTCTTTTACTATCACAACCTGATGACTTGACATCATTGGAAACTTCCGGGCTGTATCGATTATTGAAGCAACAGAAGTATCTTCTCCGTAAAGGATAACCTGGTTAAAAGACTTTTCTGCCTCAGGAAGGATCTTTTCTTCAATATAATCTGAAATAAGGTCAATATAATAAGGTTCTTCTCCGGCAAGGAAATAAACCGGTTTAAAGATCCTTTTTTTTAGGTCAGAAATTATCTCTTCATAGGTTACTGCCATATTAAAATCTCAGATGTTTTACAGAAATCCCGTTATCCTTAATCTCTCTAAGGGCATCAATGCCGATCTTTAAGTGCATTTCAACATATTTATCAGTTACCTGGCGATCACTGTTAGCTGTTTTTATCCCTGTTGATATCATAGGCTGGTCTGAAACCAGAAGAAGTGCCCCGGTGGGTATTTCATTGGCAAATCCAACTGTGAATATGGTCGCTGTCTCCATATCAATTGCCATAGCTCGCGTTTTGACAAGATACTTTTTAAAGCGTGCATCATATTCCCATACCCTTCTGTTTGTAGTGTATATGGTGCCTGTCCAGTATTCTTTTTTATAGCGGATTATAGTTGTTGAAATTGCACTCTGTAGCTTGAAGGCAGGCAGGGCCGGTACCTCTACCGGAAGATAGTCATTGGATGTACCGTCACTCCTGATAGCAGCAATAGGGAGTATAAGATCACCAACCTTGTTCTTTTTTTTCAGTCCTCCGCATTTACCCAGGAAAAGAACTGCATTGGGATCCACAGCACTCAGAAGATCCATGATAGTTGCAGCATTGGGGCTCCCCATCCCAAAATATATCATAGTAATACCGTTGGCAGTAGCACTGGGCATATTCTTGTCTTTTCCTTCTATTTCAACATTATGCCATTTAGCGAAGAGTTCAACATAATAAATGAAATTAGTTAAGAGAAAATACTTCCCGAAGGTTCCCAGTTCTTTACCAGTATATCTTGGAAGCCAGTTGGTGACAATATCATCTTTGGTTTTCATGGTTATAATCTAATATTCCCTTTCTACAGATCAATTAATATTATCTCAATATATTTGTTATTATTTTTCTGGGATCAAAAGTACAAAACAAAGTTGAAAGAGTTAAATCTACCGGAATATTCATTCAGGATTATCAGGGAGGGAGGATCAGAAAAGATCTTTGACTCTATAAGAAAGAAATATGTAAAGCATACTCCCGAGGAGAGGGTACGGCAGTATTTTGTCAGGTACCTGGTTAATGAGGGAAAATATCCTGAAGGGCTTATTGGTATAGAGGTTATGTCTGGGTACAATAAGCTTAGAAAAAGAGTCGATATCCTGGTTCATAACAGGAAGGGGCAGCCGGTAATGATCGTGGAGTGTAAAGCACCTTCAGTAACTCTTACCGAGGAAGTTTTTGATCAGGCAGTTTGCTATAACATGGGTTTTAAAGTCCCTTATCTTATCGTTACAAATGGCATTCATCACTTTGCCTGTAAGATTGACCATGAAAAGAACGATTTTGAATATCTGCTTGTAATCCCGCTTTATGATGAAATATCCGGATTATGATCCTGGTTACATGTGCCATAATAAGAAATGAGGATAGCGATATCCTGGTTGTCCAAAGGGGAGAAAAGAGTGACCACCCTTTTAAGTGGGAATTCCCCGGGGGCAAGGTGCAAAATGGGGAGTCCGAAGAGGAGTCTGTTATCCGCGAAATTAAAGAGGAACTATCTATGGATATTATCATTTGCAGCAGGAATGAACCTGTTGACCATGATTATGGCCATAAAAGGATTACCCTGATTCCTTTCATATGTGATACTCTTGATGAAATACCATTATTATCAGAACATTTGGATTTCAAATGGGTTTCAACGAAAGATCTGAAATCAGTAGATTTTTGTGAGGCGGATCTTTTTGTAGCTGAAGCATATCTTGCAAAAATTGCTGACATAGAGCCTGATGATAAATATATTGAATGTGATGATCAACCGGAAAAGACAGACAGGGAGTTAAAGGAGATGATCAACAGGATGATGAGCCGCCAGGAGGCAGAATGGGTGGCAGCATCAGCAGTTGATAATCCTGAAATTTTTAACAAGTTGTTTGAGTATTCATTTCATAGTGACCGTAAACTTGCATTTCGCGCATCATGGACATTATCAAAAGCATGTGATAATTACCCGGAGTTAATTTATCCTCATCTTACCAGAATGATTGAGGGACTTAAAGAAATTGATAATGAGAGTACTGAGAGATCTTTCCTGAGAATACTTACGATGACTGACCTGACGAAGATAGGTGAGCAATATCACGGGATCCTTGCAGACCATTGTTTTAATGCGCTCAGATCGGGTCTCTCTGCAATTGCGATAAAAGCTTATTCAATGGAAATAATATACAGGCTTGCACTTATCTATCCTGACCTCGCACATGAGCTTTCCTCATCCATAAGCATGTTACAGGGAGATGGTGCAGCAGCCGGCATAGTTGCCAGAGGAACAATCATCCTTAAAAAACTTGCTGAAATCAGTACAGACGGAGAATCCAGTCAGTTATGATCTTAAGGACTTCAACTCTTCAACTTATTTTTTACTTTTACAAGTCTTTAATTTTATTTCAAATGCGTATAGTAGACACCAGAGGCCAACAGTGTCCGGTACCTATTCTGGCAACAAAAAAAGCCTTAAAGGAGGCGAAAACCGGTGAATCATTCGAGGTTCTGACCGATAATCAGACATCGTTCAACAATCTTACTCGTTTCCTGAAGGAAAATAAGATTCAATTTTTAACTGTAGCATCTGATGGTGTCTGGACTTTTACAATTAAGAAAGGAAGTGATGAGATTACTATGAAAGAACCATCAGAATATTGCACAACTGATATACCTCATTTTTCACAGGGAGATTTTGTGATTGCAATATCATCTGACAGAATGGGATCCGGTGATCAACAACTGGGTGATTTGTTGATGACAAATTTCATTAAGGCTATAAAGGATCTTGATATTTTACCCGGGAAGATACTGTTTTATAACCGTGGTGTAATGCTTGGTAAGGACGATTCCTCTGTAATTGGGGATCTTAAGGAGCTGGAAAAAATGGGAGTGAGGTTGTTGTTGTGTGCAACATGTATTGAATATTATTCTCTGAATGACCAGATAAATGTTGGTACACTTAGTAACATGTACGAAATAACCCAGTCGATGGCTTCGGCCACTAATGTAGTAAAGCCCTGAAAAACAAGGATATGAAATCTATTGATCTGCTTCAAATGGTTGAAAGCGGAGGATGTTCATCAAAAATCCCTCCCGCACAGCTTGAGGAGATACTCCGATACCTTCCACTACCTGATGATCCTGATATCCTTGTCAGTATTGATACACAAGATGATGCCGGAGTATATAAAGTAAATGAAGAACTTGCACTGGTATTTACCACCGATTTCTTTCCCCCTGTTTGCAGTGATCCTTATGAATTCGGACAGATTGCGGCAGCAAATTCTATCAGCGATGTGTATGCGATGGGTGGAACACCTGTAATAGCATTGAATATAATGATGTTCCCGGCTGCAAAACTACCTGTTGAGGCATACAGAGAGATACTGAAAGGAGGTGCTGACATAGCATCCCGGGCAGGTGTGAAGATCATTGGCGGACATTCTATTGATGACTATCCTCCTAAATACGGAATGGCAGTGGTAGGATACATTCATCCACGGGAAATCATAACAAATGCCGGTGCCCGGCCCGGTAATATACTCATACTTACAAAACCTCTGGGTACGGGTATTATCCTTGCCGGACAACGACTGGAATTAACTTCTGAAGATGATGTAAACCAGGTAAAAGCTGTTATGAAACTCCTTAATAAATCTGGTGCGGAGGTAATGAGAAAATTCGGGGTACGTGCAGCTACTGATATTACAGGTTTTGGACTTGCCGGACATACTCTTAAGATGGCAAGGGCAAGTAGTGTATCAATTACACTTAATCTTAAAACCCTGCCACTTATCAGTAATACATATTCAATTACAGATCAGGGTTGTATCCCCGGAGCTGCATTCAGAAACCTGGAATACGTTGAGAACGATGCCCATTTTGACAATGATCTTGATTATAACCTGAAGATGATAGCTTTTGATGCGCAGACTTCAGGGGGATTACTGATGGCAGTGCAGCCGGAAAAATCAGATGAAGTAATCTCTGAACTTCATAAAAAAGGTCTTAAGGCATCAACCAAAATAGGTTTTGTGACAGAAAAACACGAGAAATATCTATATCTGGAAGATTAATCGCAGATGTTCTAAAATTACATAAGGGTAAAACCATTTTAAATGGTCATTATTTAAAACCTTAACCATGAAAAGGATTATCATTTTCATTTTTTTAGCAGGCTTAATAGTAATAAGCTGCAGAAAAGAGTATAACAACCGGCCGACAGAAGAGATGTTGAATGTCAGAGGTTATACAAACTGGTACATAGATGATTTCAGATGCGGACTTTTTGTTCCGCCTTCATATGACAGCGCCAGAGAATATCCGCTGATTATATTTCTTCACGGGTATTCCGATACAACAACATGGGATCTTGGCTGGTATAATGAGCCTTTTGTCACGGATGATCCCTGTATTGTGCTGACTCCCAAGTGTCCAAAAAAGCAGAGAGCAGGCTGGGGTGACAGTTTTGACCCGGGAACCAGTCCCATGATGGCTAAAGCATATGAAATGATGGAAATGGCAGAAGAAGTTTTTAACCTTGATAAAGATAGATACTATATCTACGGAAGTTCGATGGGAGGATACGGAACATACGGGGCAATAAAAAAAAATCCGGATATGTTCGCAGCAGCTTATGTTGAATGCGGAAATGCATCTCTTGATATTGCTCCGATAATAGCAAAAATGCCGTTCTGGATGTTTCATGGCTCGAATGATTCAATCGTTCCTGTTCAGCCGACGCGGAATCTCTACCAGGCTGTTATTGATGAAGGAGGAACAATGATTCGATATACTGAATATCCCGGAGTCGGACATAACGTATGGGATTATACCGGTAAGGAGACGACGCTTCCATACTGGCTACTTGCTCAGAGAAGAGGTTCGGTTCATTTTTCTCCTGAGGCAATTGCCGGTTTTAATGCTGAACTAACACCGGAGAATAAGGTCAGCCTGAACTGGGATCTGCCGTCAGAAGCTGCTGAGGATAACACGATCTGGTATTGCAAAATTTACCGGGATGATACAGTAGTCAGGGAAGTATATAATGACAGCAATCATTATGTTGATTCAACTGCACTCGAACCCGGCGACTATGTTTACGGAATCACTGGTGTGAATTATTATTACAGGGAATCTGTACATTCGCGACAGGTGACTATTGCAATTGGGAAATAGATCACTCTATCTGCTGATACCTGAAATTCTTATATGCTCAGTTAAATTTGTAACAATAACGTAACAAATAATAGTTATAATATCAGACAAGAGTACCTAATTTAACACTCGTAATTTTGTATGTAGTATCTTCTATATTGTTGAAGATGAGCATTTAGAGGCATTATTGCCACGGATTCTTGTTCTTGTCTGAGAATGACATATTTATACATCATCATCGGCCTCGTTTTAATCTTTGATTTCATCAACGGATTTCACGATTCTGCTAACTCGATAGCTACAGTTGTATCAACAAAAGTACTCTCCCCTTTAGCAGCAGTCGGTCTTGCAGCAACATTTAATTTCCTTGCTTTCCTGGTTTTTCATTTGAAAGTAGCCACAACGATTGGCAAAGGAGTAATAGATGCAGAGATAATAACTCTTAATCTTATATCAGCAGCAGTTACTGCCGCAATTGTATGGAACCTCATTACATGGTGGATGGGATTGCCTTCGAGTTCATCTCATACACTGGTAGGAGGGCTGGTAGGAGCTGCTGTTGCCGGGAATGGATTCAGCTCAGTTATTTACTCCGGAGTAATTAAAATAGGAGTCTTTATTGTTGTTGCTCCCGTAATGGGAATGGTTATTTCGTTTATCATCTCTGTAATTGTGCTGCATATTGTAAAAAACCATTCACCATCTGGTGTTGATAAACATTTCCGCCGGCTACAATTATTATCGGCTTCAGCTTTCAGTCTGGGGCATGGAGGCAATGATGCCCAGAAATCCATGGGTATTATCTGGGTAGCATTGATTGCGACTAACCAGGTCACCAAAGATGCCCCGATCGATCTCTGGATAGTATTATCATGTCAGGCTGCAATTGCGCTTGGGACACTGTTCGGAGGATGGAGGATAGTTAAGACTATGGGGCAAAGAATTACTAAACTTAAACCTTTTGAAGGATTTTGTGCAGAGACAGCCGGAGCACTTACACTTTTTGTCGCAACACATTTTGGAATACCTGTTAGTACCACTCATACAATAACCGGTTCAATAATAGGTGTTGGTGCAACAAAAAGATTAACTGCAGTCAAGTGGGGGATAACAGGTAAAATATTTATTGCCTGGATACTTACTATACCTGTATCAGCTATTATTGGCGCTGTGATGTTTTACTTATTCAGCGCTATATCTTAATAAAACATGGTAATAGTAACAGCTGCAGTTGTTTTAAATATCAATACTTTGGCAGTGAAAAGAGAAATTCGGTTCCGCCACCGGTCTTATTCCTGACCAGGATCTCTCCCTTTTGAAGCAGAACAGCATTCTTTACTATGGCTAATCCCAGACCTGTGCCTCCGCTTTTTCTTGAACGACCTGAATCGATACGGTAAAAACGTTCGAAAACACGGTTTATATGTTCCTGTGGTATGCCCACTCCATTATCGGAAAATGAGAAATGATAGAATTTTTTATCCTCATTATAAACAAGAACATTTATGATTGTATTATTTCCAGCGTAGTTGATGGCATTCTCGACCAGATTCTGAAAAATGGATAGAACCAGGGATTTATTCCCATTAACGACCACATTATCACCTATATTGATTTCAACTTTCATATTTCGTCCTTCAATAGCTGATTTGAAATTATCTCTTACCTCTTTGACGATCTTTTTTATTTTCACCTTTTCGGGAGGGAAAGAATCACTTGCCTCTTCTATTTTATTCAAGACGGAAATATCGTTGATAAGCCCTGTCAGTCTGTCAGTCTGGGCTAAAGCTTTTTCCAGAAAATACTCTTGCTTCTTGGGGGTAATCTCCTGGTCATTCAGAAGCGTTTCAAGATACCCTTTTACTGAAGATACAGGAGTTTTAAGCTCATGTGATATATTTGAGGTCATCTGCTGTTTAATGAGCTTGTTTTTACCTGTTTTGGTAATATCACTGAGAATAATCTCAAAACTTTTATCATAGAAAATAACACACTGAATCCTGAAGAATCTTCCGTCTTTAGATACCTGGTATTCCATTTTAGGAAGGTCATCAGATTTTATAACTGCCTCCTTATGTTTATTTACAAATTCATTGACTTCTTCAAATTCCGGTATCTCAAAGAAATTCGATGAGAATATCTTAAGATCCCCTGAAATCATGTTCGTAAACTGCATAAAATGATCGTTATTAAATATCCGGTCTTTATCAGGCCCGAAAAGGGCAATTCCCTCATTTAATGCATTAAGGTGGTTAAAGAGTTTTTCCTTTTCATTTGCCAGATCATTTTTTGTTGACAGGAGATTGTTATAAATATCAAGTATTTCAGAACCGATGATCCCCAGTTCATTTTTTGGGAACTCTGCTATAAAAGGTTTATCATTCCTCAGACTTATGGCAAAATCTTTTAGCCGTGTTACTGATTCACCGAACCTGTTGGTGACCACGAGAAGAACAGTCCCGATAATTATGAAACAAAAAAGTATTATGATCAGGAACCTCAGATTTGCCTTCAGGAAATTTGACACCGTTACGTCGTAAATCAATGCTGTCCTGATGAAATAACGAGAATAAAATTTTGAATAGTAATAGTATTCCTGTCCTGTTGTACCCGATTTCCTTATAGCAGTACCAAAATCTTTCTTTAATGATTCAAATATTTCGGGACGAGATTTATGATTTTCCATGTTTTCATAATTATGCACGAAACTATCGTATAGGATATATCCCGAAGTATCAATAACAGATATTCTCAGATTGGGGTGGGGCAGAAGTGTGATCAGGGAGTCGATGCGATTGTAATCGCCGTCAAAATATATATAGTTGATATTCAAATAGTTGTTAACAATCCTTGTGATATTGTACAATTCGTCATTAAGAGTAGCTATCCTGTACTCCTTTTCCCTTTTATACAAATATGTTAGGATAAGCATAGCGACAACAGCAAATATTGCCGAGTAGAAAAAGAAAAGATTATTTCTGAATTTATTCTTTGTAGCAGTCATTTTAATTCCTGAAATCAGATTTCAAAATAGTAACCATACCCTGTTTTATTTTTGAGATTTTTTCCGCATTTTCCAAGTTTGCTTCTCAGCCTTGTTATGTTAACATCAACAGTTCTTTCTGTTACAATAACGTCGTTACCCCAAACAGAATCAAGCAGATCATCTCTGGAAAAAACCTTTCCCTGGTTATCGATAAGCAGTTTCAGTATTTCAAATTCTTTCTTTGTCAGTTCAACTTTTTCATCATTAATAATTACTCGTTTCCTTGCAGTGTCAAGTTCCAGTTCTCCTATCCTGATGGTTGAGTGGACTTTACCTTTATCTGATTTGGCACGTTTCAGAACAGCTTTAACCCTAGCCATAAGTTCATTGATTGAGAAAGGCTTGGCCATATAATCGTCTGCCCCAAGACTGAATCCGGTAAGTATATCATTCTCAGTGTCTTTAGCAGTAAGAAATATTATTGGCGTATTGACATTCATTTCCTTCCTGAGAGTATCGGCAAATTTAAATCCCGACATTGGTCCCATCATAACATCAAGAAGAATAAGATCAATATTGTTAAGGGTTCTTTTTATAGCCTCCTCAGCAGAATGGGCTACTTCAGTATGGTATCCTGCATTTCCAAGGTTATACTGTAATATTTCACACAGATCCTCTTCATCGTCGACAATCAGGATTCTTTTATTTTTCGCTTCCATTTGAAAATTGTCTTTATAATTTTTCTGCAAATTTATTACTTTCTTGTTAACAAAATGGATAAATGCCTGCTGATCAGTAACCGTGATCAACAGGCATTAAATCAATTGTACGCGAAAAATACCTGCTTAAAACAAGGCGTAAGTGAGTTTTAAGTGGTATGTTATTCCCGGCTCAAGTCTTGTAAAAAACTGATCGGTTGGATTAAAAGATTTGAATACGGATTCTTTTTTGTCATTCAGCAGGTTCTCAATTTTAAATCCAAGCTGGGTTTTCTTGTTTCTCCCAAAGCTTTTGCTGGCTGTAAGGTTTAAACTATGAAAAGGTAACATATAGATGTCAGGTCTGTCGGCTATTCCAACATACTGAAGAGTTTTCCCCTGGACATTATAATAAAAACCCGCTTCGAGACCTGACCAAAATCCTCTTTCACCGCCTGAATAGGATATTCCACTGTTTATGATATATGGAGCCTGGCCTGCCATTACACTGTACAGATCAATTGTTTCACCTGTTCTTGCATTCTCAACCCTGGAATAATATTCGGTTAAGCTTAACTTGATACGTGACCTTGTAACAGATATATTTGAAGTTATATTAAAATTCTTAAATGATGGCAGAAGAGCTTCAAGATTCTGGCGGAATTCAACCTCAAGTCCAAGAACCTGGCCGTCACCCACATTTCTTGGCTGGAAACAACCGGTTTGAGAAGCATATTGTACGATCTCAATAGGGTTGATAAAATATTTATAGAATCCGCTTACTGAAAGCATCTGACCATTTTTCCGGAACAGTTCCCAGCGAAGGTCCGTATTATGAATATATGAACTGACGAGGTTGCCATTCCAGTATTCTTTACCCTGTACATCATCAGCATCGCGGAACATACCTCCCACAAATGTACGGCCGCTGATAGGATCAGCAATTTCTGCAAAAGAGAGCTCCTTAAATGAGGGTCTTGCAATTGTTCTGGCATACGAAAATCTGAGGTTCTGATTGGCTGACAGATTATAGATCAGGTTAATTGACGGGAAGAATCCCAGGTCGTCAAGGACCTTATCATTATTCAAAACTTTAGTGCCGAGTTGATTTTGTCCTGTATATCTCTGGACATACTTCTCAACTCTTAATCCTGCTATAATATTTAGTCCTTTGAACAGACTGAGTTCTGTTGACACATAACCTGCAGTATTACTGGAATTAGCATTGAATTTGTTTGGATTAGACGGGATAAAACCTGCTTCATAAGTTGTTCCTGAAGATACCTGAGAGCCGTTAAGCGGCCATAAATTTTCTGGTTGGAACAATTCATCAGGATCCCCGGTAAGAGTTACATTACGAATATTAAAAGCAAATTTATTAATAGCAAAATCACGCTCTTTATATCCGTACAATCCACCAAAATTTAATTTTGCCTTTTCTCCCCTGAAATTATATTCTCTGGTAACATGAACTACACCGATAAGGTTAATTTCAGACAAATCTCTCCATATCCTTTCAGGAAATCCGGATTCTGTATTTATTCTGAAATCTGAATTATCTGTGACATATCTTACAAAGCGGGCATCCGGGTCTTTGATAACTGACAATGTCGGGGAGAGTTTCCATACAAGCTCCCATTTTGAGCCATCGAAGGAGTGTTTTCCATCAATAAGCAGGTTTGTCAGTGAACGCTGGCTGTATTCAAGGTTATGCTGAAATCCCTTGAAATTACTCCCCTGGTCGGATCCGACATAATCAAAAATACCTGCTTTTGATTCACCGTTTTGCAGGTGTAAAAAGTTAATACGGTATTTTGAGTTAAGTGTTTTTACTGCAAATCCTGCAAGTCCGCTTAACAGTACATTATGTACTCCAAAATCACCAACCTGGAATTCCCTTACTTCAAGTTCAGTAACATCAGGATAACTTGAAAGTCCGTAACGACCATATTCAGCGTTTTTATAATATTCCGTATTACTTTTATATGAAAAACCGAAATTATATCCTAATGTTACCTTTTTAACAGGTATTTGATTCCCGAAAGAGGTTCCGAAACTATAATCCATCAGGTTTGTTTGTTTAATGGCAGCCATTGTGGGATTAAAACTTTCCAGAACTTCCCGGTAACGCAGACCTGCTTCACTATCAGGGTCCCCTATAACTGAGGCAAAAAACGGAAGATTTGTTGTAGCGGGTATCGCCCTGGTACCATCATCAAACCCCAGAAAATCAGTACGTCCACCTTTATATGTCAGATAATCACTTTTAAAATGATAATCAGGATTATAACTTGTGCTAAAATTCAGGTTTCCTTTCTTCTGATCAGGGAAATCCTTGATGGCTATATCAATAACTCCTCCCGTAAAATCAGCCGGCAGATCGGCACTGAAAGATTTATAGACAATTATATTGTCAATAATACTGGTAGGAAAAATATCCATCTGCATTGTGTTGCGATCAGGATCAAGACCAGGAATATCAACCCCGTTTACTATCGTTTTAGTATATCGGTCTCCCAGTCCGCGAACATAAACATATTTACCTCCTTCAACAGAGACACCGGGTATTCGTTTTATAGATGATGCAGCGTCGGAATCACCTATTTTCCTGAAACCGGCAGCAGAGATCCCATCCATCAGTGAAGGATTTTTCATTTTAATTGTCATGATATCTCCCTCTGTGTTTCGCGTCATGTTGGCAGTAACGGTAACTTCAGATAATCCGATTGTCGATGTTTTTAGTGAAAGGTTATTAAGAAGCGTGATTTCATCCGGGGTTACCTTGACACCGGTAATTGATTTAGCTTCATATGAAACAAACGAAAGTTTCAGATTATAGGTGCCTGAAGGAACAGACAAGTTGAATTTCCCATCCAGGTCGGAGACTATTCCCATGCTTGTACCTTCCACAAGCACAGTGACACCTATCATGGGATCGCCGGTGGTTTCATCAAACACAGAACCCCTGATAATGCCGTTCTGTGCATTTAGCTTTATAGAAGCCAGTAGAATTAAGGTTACTAAGAAGAAGTTCCTTATGCACATAATTGATTGTAAATTATTAAGTTAGTTGTCCATTTCTGCAGATTTTCAATGCAATATCATTATTTAAAAATCGTCAAGTGCACCTGACACTTCGGCCCATGACCAGTTCCGGAAAGCAGAAACATCTGCTCCCACAGTGTTGGCTCCGGCAGCAACTGCAATGGTAAACTGATCACTTCCGCCTTTAAAGAAATCAGTTACAGCAGTACCCGCAGGAAGGGTTACTTCAAAGTCAGTAAAAGTACAGACATAGTCCGTTGGCAGTTCATCAAAATCCTGACCTGCCTTAAGTCCAAAGAAGTATATATTATCCATATCAACATTGGAATTAGGGTCAAGATCGACAAGACCCTGGGCATCCCCTGCATATGCACTTGCATTTGTAATAGTATGTTTGGCTACCATGATACCTTCTGGTCCGTCAAGTTCAAAACATTCGTCACCAGGATTTACAATTATGATGTTATCAATAGTACCTCCCCATGACTGGTCCGTATCAATTGCATCATCACCTGTATTCCATACAACAACATTTTTAAGTTCTACAGTACCACCAAACCACTCAATTCCATCATCCTGGTTGGATACAATTTCTATATTTTCAATTACAGTACCTGATCCAACACCTCCCAGGGTAAGTCCGTTTATCTCATTACCTTCCCCGATATTTGCTCCGCCATGGCGGATAGAGATATATTTCAAAGTACCTGAATTGTCAGTCTCATCATTACCACCATAAAGACCATTAAGATCTGAAGGAGGAATTCCCTCTATCTGCATTGCAACAGCTTCAGCTGATATAGGAGCTTTGCCAAGTACTATCACACCACCCCAAAGACCGTTAACAGTGGGTTCAAGATTCGGGCTTTCAATTTCTCCCGGGACAATTTCATCTGCAACAGAAGTAAATATAATAGGAGATATCGAAGTACCGACTGCATTAAGTTTTCCGCCTCTGGCAATCATTAATGCCGTTGCATTGGCATCAGATCCTTCACGTCCTTTGATTATAACACCGGGTTGAATGGTAAGAATTGCACCATCAAGAACAGTAATACGTCCTTCAAGAATATATATTTTACCGGTTTCCCATGTTGTATTCTCATCAATATTCTCGGCTACAGAGATAGTCGGATATGATTCAACATTTAAAACAGCTACTCCCACTGCTGATTTTTCATAACTGTCAGTAATAGTAATTGTTACTGAACCTGCACCAGTTTCTCTTCCGGCTGTAAATGTTACAACAACATTTCCTGAAGTGGCTCCTGCAGTCCCATCAGTTTTAATTACCGCTGTTCCTCCAATGACATCAAGTGTTGAGGTACTGTAACCACCCCCGGCTGTATAACTGAATGTAAGGTCTACAGACTGACTTACCTCTACTGAAGTAATTGTCGGAGCATTAACAGTCGGAATTGCATACTCCTTTTTACAACCTGAAAAGATTGCTACAGAAGCAATAAATGCATACAAAAAGATTCTCTTCATAATAATTATTTTAATTGTTTAATATTTGTGCTTAGTTTTACTGATAATTATCTGCGGCAAATGTATATGTACAATATTTCAATATGGTTAAGGGGCTATTAAGGTTTGGTTACAAA
>CAZDOM010000008.1:0-50391 GCA_964507015.1 uncultured Rikenellaceae bacterium
AAAATAAAGAATTGCGGGAAATTAATTGGAAATCCGCTGATTGATGAAAGGTTAATATTTAAGTACTGATATCCATCAACAAGCCACCTGAGATTATTCGATGTCCAGATAAATGAAAACAGATGGAAGCCGGTGCTAAAAGTTCCGCTACTGAGGGTATAATTTCCACCTCTGTTTGTATAACCATTTGCATCCCAGTGTATTGTGCCATAAACTTTAGCAGGTTCATGTCCCAGATATTCCATTATGTCTATCTCTCCGCACTTTGCCCATCCAACTGTGGAAAAATTACTTCCCAGCATCCATAATGCTGGCCATATACCCTGTCCTTCAGGTAATTTTGCACGAATATCCACTCTCATATAGGTAAATTCCCTTTTACCCTGAGTGGTTAATCTTCCTGAAGTATATCCGGAAACAGAAGGGTTAAGTGCCGTTATATGCAGATACCCGCTATCAATATGCACATTATCTGATGAATTTGTATAATTCTGTAATTCATTATTCCCCCATCCTCCTGCACCCAGCTCATAGTTCCAGTCTGTAGTATTAAGAGATCCTGATTCGAACTCATCACTCCACACAAGTGTTGCATAATCAACATTGACAATCTTTACCCTTACTGACTGACGGTTGATAATACAATTAACCGGATTGCTTAAATTAAGCTTAAAGTATACATCCTGTTTTACCGCTGTATCAGCTATAATATCAATATTAATTAATCCTGATGTAGTACCCGGATTAAATACCAGTTTGCCTGCAGATACTGAAACATAATCTTTGCCGGCAATGGCTGTACTGTCAGCTGTTGAATACTCAAAACTCACTTCGTTATCAGATGCTTCCGAAAGCTTAACCGAAATACTTATTACTGATCCCGAAATGTCTTCAGCAACAGTAAATTCCGGGCTGTTTATTAAAACATCCGGAGTACCCTTTTCTTTCTGGCAGGAACAAGAAAATACAAGTAATAATAACCCTAAACCAAGACACATTTTTCTCATTTTCATAATCGTTTTTCAGAATAATTACAGGTGCAAATTAATTAATTCTTTTCGCATAAATACAATAAATCATCCTCAAGATCATGTTTTAATTCATTCAAAGTTAATCAGGATAACAAGGCAATAATGTCTGGTTATTATTAAAATATGTTAAACATCGCCACTTTATTTCTAAATCTTATATCTTTATTTCCTCGTTATATGATTTATTCTATTAACTAAAACCAATCTATACTAAAATCTTCGCATTATGAGTAAAGAAAAACTACAAAAGAAAAATCCTGGTGGAAAAGGACTTTCAAGGCGTAATTTTCTGGGGACTACAGCTGCGGCAGCAGCTGCATTTACTGTAATTCCCCGTTCTGTACTTGGAGGTAAGGGTTATACTGCTCCCAGCGATATGATCAATGTTGCCGGTATTGGAGTAGGCAGCCAGGGTGGTGGCGATATTCAACAAGTTTGTTCCCCTGATGTACCTATTGAGAGGCCTCAGAGGAATAGCAATGGCACACCACTGACCAAAGAACAGATTGCGGCAAGGGAAGCCCGGATGGCACAGATGAGAGAACGTATGCAACAGCAGGGAAGGCGTCCCGGAGGACCACCGGATCCTAATGCTGTTGTTCAGATGGGGGCCGCACGGGAAGACAATGTTATTAAACTTGCAAACATTTATGCACTGTGTGACGTTGATCCCAATTATGCAGGACATATCTTCAAAGGATATCCCAAAGCAAAGATCTACAGCGACTGGCGGGAAATGCTTGACAAGGAAAAATCAATAGATGCCGTTGTGGTGGGTACACCTGATCATAACCATGCCCCTATTGCAGCAGCTTTCATGCGTGCCGGGAAACATGTTTATGTTGAAAAACCTCTTGCCAAAACAATCTACGAATGCCGTAAACTTGCTGAGATAGCAAAAGAGACAGGTGTAGTTACACAGATGGGCAATCAGGGACATGCCACCGAAGGAACCAGAAGAACAGTTGAATGGATACAGGGTGATGTTATTGGCCGTGTCAGAGAAGTTCAACTTTCCACCAATCGTCCGATGGGTTTCTGGCCACAGGGTGATATAAAACGTCCTGCCGGAATTACTCCTCCTAAAAATGTAAATTATGATATTTGGCTTGGTCCTGCACCGCAAAAACCTTATAATCCCGAAGCATTTCATTTTAACTGGAGAGGCTTATGGGATTATGGAACCGGAGCAATGGGCGATATGGGTGCTCATATATTTGACGCCCCGATCTGGGCGCTTAACCTGGGTTCTCCTGCCAAAATACAGGCAACCAGCTCACCCTACAGCAGTGATTATATGCCTCTTTGTGAGCTTGTTACATACGAATTCCCTGCACGCGGATATAATCCACCCGTAAAGGTAACGTGGTGTGATGGCGGTTTAAGACCACCCCGCCCGGAAACTCTTGAGGCAGGCCGTGCAATGAGAGACGCCACTTATATCGGAGACAAAGGTATCATTACACATGGAAGCCATGGTGCAATGCCTGAACTGATTCCTGCAGACCAAAGTTTTAAGGGACCTGATCCATGGCTGCCACGAACAGGAAATATCTTCGAAGACTGGATCGATGCAATTAAAAATGGTAAAAAATCATGTAACGATTTTTCAATTGCTGCTAAAGTAACAGAGATAATGTTACTGACAAATATTGCAGTTCTGCATCAGCGAGACAATGTTACACTTGAATATGATGCCGAAAATATGAAGATATCAAATCTTCCTGAAGCAAACAACCTGTTCCAGTATGAATACAGAACCGGCTGGACTCTTTAGATTATAAATAAACTGTTTAACAAATAACTTATTTTAAATCCTATGAAAAACAATAAACCAAAAAGAAGACTTCCTTTGATGTATCACGTTGGAAGTAAAATAATCATTGCAGCACTTCTGATAGTGCCAATGGTTTATTCTTGTAACAGCACCAAAGAGAGCGGATCAAAGTTTGGTGGTGTCCAGATAGGTGTTATAACCTATAGTTGGCGGAGTATGCCTGGCGGCATTGAGAATATTATTAAATATTGTAAAGAGACCGGTGTAACTTCCATCGAACTTATGAGCAACGATCTCGAAGAATATCTGGGAGCACCAAAGAACCCAATGATGAATATGTTCAGACCTCGCCCGGCTGCACAACCAGCTGAAGGCGCATCACCGGCAGGACCCCCGGCACAAGGACAGGGGACTCCTCCTCCGCCACCGCCTCCACCGCCTGCAGCGGCCGGCTCCGGAACACCACCTGCTAATGCCCAGCCATCTGAACCGCCAAGAAGAAGGTTCGAGATGACAGATGAAATGAGGGCTGAGATAGAGAAATATAATGCAGAGTTAAAAGAATGGCGTCTGTCCCTGCCAATGTCTAAATTCGTAGAGGTCCGTAAGATGTTTGACGACGCAGGAATAAGCATCCATATTGTTAAATTTTCACCGGCACGCTGGTCAGACGAAGAAATAGATTATGCGTTTGAAGCTGCCAAAGCAATGGGTGCTGAAGGCGTGACTGACGAATTAAGCAAAGATGCAGTAGAAAGACTGGCTCCTTTCGCTGAAAAGCATGATATGTATGCTATTTTTCATAACCATATGCAGTTTGCAGACATTCCTGATTTCAGCTACGATAACTTCGTAAATATCTCACCTAAAGTTATGTTCAATTTTGATGCCGGACATTTTTTCGGATCAACAGGTATTCATCCCAATGATATTATTGAAAAATATCACGAAAGAATATTCAGCGTACATATCAAAGATAAAACAGGCCCTGAAACTAATCCGGCAAATACGAACCAGGTATGGGGACAGGGAGAGGCTCCACTTGAAGATATTCTTCTCCTGATCAAAGAGAATAAATGGCCTATCTATTGCGATATTGAACTGGAATATGATGTTAAACCCTGGTCCGATGCAGTGAAAGAGGTCAGAACCTGTGTAAAATATGCAAGGCAGATTCTGTTATAATTTATACTAGCGATCATAAATATTTTACCTGTAATCACTACAGTGACAGACCAGGGATTATTTTTTTGTTGGAATAAGTGAAACAATAATAGATATTGCAAGGATGGTGATTATTATTCCTAGCGATAAGAGTATTGGTATTTCAAAATGAAAGAATGAAGCAAGCATCTTAATCCCTACAAAAGTCAGAACAACTGCAAGTCCTGCTTTCAGGTACTTGAAATATCCCATTATACCTGCAACTGCAAAATAAAGTGATCTTAAACCAATTATGGCAAAAATGTTTGAAGTATAAACAATGAAAGTCTTATGACTTATTGCAAGAATAGCAGGAATAGAATCAATGGCAAAAATCAGGTCAGATGACTCAATCACCAACAAAACAAGGAACAGTGGTGTAGCATGTACCCTATGGTTCTGTTTTATAAAAAACTTACTTCCATGTAATTGATCAGATACGGGTAAAAACTTGCTGAAGAATTTAACCACGGGATTCTTTGCAGGATCTACCTGTACCCCTTTCTTGAAAAGCATTCTTATACCTATAAAAACAAGGAATCCTCCAAATATTATTATCATCAGGTGAAACCTGTTAATAAGAGCCACTCCTGCAAAAATGAATATTCCTCTCATAATAATGGCCCCTAAAATACCCCAGAAGAGGATCTTATGTTGATATTCCTTTTTAACTGTAAAATAGCTGAAGATCAGGATAAAAACAAAAATATTGTCAACGCTGAGCGAATATTCAATTAAATAACCAGTAAGATATTCAAGGGCTCTTGCTTTCCCGAATTCAAAGAATACAAACAGGCCAAATAACATTGCCAGTGATATCCATGTCAGACTCCAGTAAAGTGCCTCTTTTAAAGGTATCTTATGCTCTTTTCTGTTTAAAATACCCAGATCAAGAGCAAGTACCAGGAATATAAATACATGAAATCCGATCCAGAAAAAAATGCTGACCTCCATTAATGAAGCAAATTAGTGAGTAAACTTAAGAAAAAATGGCAAACAAAATTCTCTGACCAATGAACCAAATATAAATGATGGTTAATTCATGTAATAAACTTTTCTACCTTTAAGATCTGTTACATTAAACAAATATTTAAAATGAAAATCAAAACAATCCTGCCGATTCTCTATTTTGTTCTGCTTTCCGTGGTTAATTATCCTGCCGGAGCTCAAAAGAATCTTTCTTATACTGATATAATAACTTCCAATGATCTCGAAAGTCATGTCTCATTCCTCGCCTCTCCACTTCTGAAAGGAAGAGATAATGGAGCACCGGAACTGGAGGTGGCTCAGCAATACATTGTATCACAGATCAGGATGATGGGTCTTAAACCTGTAAATGGGAATAGTTATTATCAACCTTATATTATCACTAAGAATTCCATTGATCCTGACAGATCCATGATCAAGGTAATAATAGGTGAAACAGATAGTATTACCATTAAGAAACCTGTTTACCAGCTTGTACCGACCGGACCTTCAGATTTTACAATTGAGGGTGAAGTTATTTTTGCAGGGTATGGACTGAATATGGAGAAACACAAATACAACGATTTTAAAAATATAAATACTGAAGGGAAGATCTTGCTTATAATGAACAGAGCCCCATCTAAAGAGGATGGTAAAACCTTCATTTTCGATGAGATTAACTGGGACTCTTTCATGAGTATCCAGAATAAAATGACATCTTTAATATTTTCCAGGGCAAAAGCAGTTCTTATTGTAATGGATCCCAAATCAGGGTCTACTTCTCTTGAGGAACGCAATCCCGGGTATGCCGGGGAACTGAACTCAACAAAATCCCTTAAGGGAGAAAAGCCCAGAATATTTGAAATGCCGGGTATGCCCAGAATTATTTTTGTCCACCAGTCTGTTGCTGATGAACTCCTGAAAGGGACGGGATATACGCTTGCAGAGCTCCAGAATGAAATTGACTCTACCCTTGAACCGAAGTCATTTGAGATTAAAGGTAAAATACTCCGGTTTACTGAAGCGGTTAAAACTGAAGATATTACTCTTAATAATGTTGCTGCCTGCGTTGAAGGCAGCGACCCTGAACTTAAGAAAGAGTTTATAATTTTTTCTGCACATGCCGATCATATCGGAGAATCAGCAAGGGGTATAAATCCGGGAGCAGATGATAATGCAAGTGGTTGTGCAGCAGTTCTCTCGTTAGCTGAAGCTTTCCAGAGCCTTGATAAAAAACCTTTAAGATCTTTACTGTTCCTATGGGTTTCAGGTGAGGAGATAGGCCTGTTCGGGTCAAAATTATATATTGATAATCCACTGGTACCTCTCGAACATACAATTGTTGATTTAAATATGGATATGATAGGCCGGATTAAGGGTGTGGCTGACACTACTGCTGATCATCCAATGACCGGTCCCACCGGGGTCTTTATAATTACCGGAAATCAGAGTTCTGAACTTATGTCAATTGCTGAGGAAATAGATGAGGGAACAATCCTTGATTTTGATTATAGCCTGAGTGGAAGGAAACATCCATTGCAGCTTTTCGCACGAAGCGACCATTATAATTTTGTAAAACATGATATCCCTGTTCTCTTTTTTACTACAGGTTTACATATAGATTATCACACCCCTGGAGATGTGGTTGAAAAAATCGATTTCAAGAAGATGGAATTAATCACTGAAACCATTTTTAAAATAGGCTATACAATTGCCAATAATAAGAAGAGACTGGAGGTTGATAATCCTTTCAGTTCCTGGTAACACTGTTTATATTAAAGAAGGTCTGAATAGCATTTTTATATTTGGTGTCAATATCAGGAATTCCATTCCCATCGGTATCTTTCATTGATATAAGGTATTCTATTAAAGCCAGCCATTCCTTGCCTTCCTGTAAACCCGGTTTTCCCTCATTAAAATCAATTACTGCATTTTTCATATCGGTAACAGGATTACCGGAAGCATCTTTTGGAACAACATTTATCAGTCCGAGAGTCATTTTCTTTATAATGCCCACAAATTCAAGCATATAAGAATTAGCAGTTATAGAATATAGTTCCTTTTCCTTCTTTGAGAAATTTACATCATTAACTTTCCCTTCCGGAGAAATGATCTCTATTTTTTTAATTTTTCTAAGCATACCTTTTCCTGGATCATAATCAACCTTCAAGCCTGAATAATAGCAGTAGTACTCAGGTGTTGATTTATATGCGACCTGTAGTATTTCGAGTACGCTTTTAAGTTCTTTACCTGTTACATAAACTCTTGCCAGGGGATAACCAGGCACGTTATCCTGACCTTCGCCCATCGACATAATATTAAAAATATCAGGGACCCTCTGGGATCCGGGGACTACAATATCGCGGATAACACCAGCTGCTACAATACTTATATCTGTACCCTTCTCTGAATGGTTATTGATATAATTATAAATAGCATCGGCAACCAGGGGACCAAGATTACTGTTTGCCACATCACCCTGTTCGTCGCAAGTAAGTGAAAATCCAGCCTCAATAAGGGGTTCATCATATTTCAATCCAATTGGTTCGAGTATCTCTTTTGATATTTTTTCCTTCTGCTTTTCAATGAGATCATTGACATAGACATCTCCCATTATTTTATCATCAACAGGAATAAGTGAATAATCAACAAAGGTCACTTTGCCGTCAGAATATAAAAGTGACAATTTCCCGACATACTTACCATAAGCCCCGGTCTGAACAACAGGAACACCATTTACAAGAATGGGCTCACTAAGTTTTGTATGAGTATGTCCGCTTATCACTACATCGATACCCTTTACTTTTTGTGCCAGTTTTACATCTTCCCCTGACCACCCTCCTGCTTCCAGCGGAGTTACACCTGAATGCGAAAGACATATTATTATGTCACAATGGTCATCATGAAGTTCTTTTACCATTTTTTTTGCAGTGTGTACCTGGTTTGCAAAAGTTACAGGAGGTGCAAATGCGGCATCATCATCAGCAACTTTCCCAAGCAGTGAGAAGAATCCTATTCTTAATCCGTCTCTTTCCAATATATATTTTCTTCCAATTGTCCCGGAAATAAATAATTCTTCAAGTTTATCATCACCGGGATCTTTACTGTCGAACTCTGCATTACTTAAAAGCAGAGGTGGTATATCTCCCTCCCTGATACCTGAATTCACAATATCTGCAAGCTTGGAAGGTCCATAGTCAAACTCATGATTACCTATACAGGCTACGTCATAACCCATTTTTTTCATCAACCGCAACTGAAATCCGGTCTTTACCTCCAGTCCCTGGAAAAGTGTTCCCATAAGAAAATCACCGCCATCAACGATCAGGGTTGTTCCTTCACTATTTTCTTTTTCATTGCTTAAAATGGCAGCAATTCTGGCAAATCCCCCAACAGTTCTGTCATCATTAATGGTCAGGGGAGAATAAGCTGATTCAGGAGCATAACCCATGAGCCTGGAATGCAGATCGTTTGTATGCAGGATAACTATTTTCTTTTCATTCTGGGCCTGAAGAGGTACAAACATGGACAGAAGTACTAAAATGTAAAGCTTCTTCATATTGTTTTCTTAGAGTTTTATTCCTAAAAGTATAAAAATTTATATAACTTCTGCTACTACGAATGTACTGCCTCCAATAAATATCAAATCAGAGTAGCGTGCAGCTTTTCTTGCAGCTTTAAATGCCTCTTTTACCGAAGAATAACTTTCACCTTCAAGCTTAAATTCAGCTGCACGTAACTGAAGCATTTTTTCATCAAGAGCTCTTGGAACAGAAGCCCTGGTAAAATAATATCTCGCTTCCTTCGGGAAAAGAGGTAATATTGAATCAGTATCCTTGTCATTTACAAAACCTATTACTATGTGTAAACCCGAGTTCGGTATATTTCTGATCTGACGCATAACATACTCAAGTCCTTCCATATTATGTGCGGTATCACAAATTATTAAAGGTCTTTTTTTTAATATCTGCCATCGACCCTCTAAGCCGGTATTTAAAACTGTTCGTCTTACGCCATTTATCAGACTGGACACAGAAATATCAAATGATTGCTTTAGAACCTCTATTGTTTGAAAAAGTGTCTGAAGGTTTCTGTACTGGTAATCACCTCCTAAAGGGATCTTACCTGATACCGATTTCTTTGTTAAGAGATTAGTAATAGTAAAATGCCGTTTACTATATCCCTCTGAATTATCTCCCAGTTTACAACTGTAATTAAAATCTGCAAAAAATATTTCCGATCCCGTTTCAGTTGCCCGCTCAGAAAATATTTTCTTTGTTTCCTTAAGGGTTTCCCCGATTACAACCGGTACATTTTCTTTTATTATTCCTGCCTTTTCATAAGCTATTTCCTCAAAAGTATTCCCGAGAAAATCCATATGATCATGGCCTATATTAGTAATAACAGAAATCACCGGTTTAATTATGTTTGTGGAATCCAGTCTTCCTCCCATACCCGTCTCAATAACTGCTGCTTCAACACCGGCTCTTGCAAAATAGTTAAAAGCCATGGCAACAGTTAATTCAAAAAATGACGGATTAACCCTTTTAATAAGAACATGGTTATTATTTACAAATGCTGTAACCTCCTTTTCAGGTATCATCATACCATTCACCTTTATTCTCTCTCTGAAATCTTTCAGATGAGGTGATGTATAAAGACCAGTTTTATATCCTGCCTCCTGAAGAACTGATGCTAACATGTGTGAAACCGAACCCTTGCCATTAGTGCCAGCTACATGAATCGTACTGTACCTGGTGTGAGGATGATTAAAATGATCATCCATGGCTATTGAATTTGACAGGTTGTCTTTATATGCTGGTTTTCCTATCCGGTGATATGCAGGAAGCTGAGAGAATAAAAATTCTATTGTTTTACGATAGTTCATTTTATAAGCATTCTTGCATTCAATGTTTCCATACTTTAAGTACTCCAGTCACTCCAATCTCAAAATTACAAATTAATATACTTTCCGCATGCATATCAATTAATGCTATATTTTCGCTATTTTTACACCCCGGGGAAAGTATGAATTAAATATTATATTTTACTGATTACAAACAACATAAGTATGGCAAAGAAAGCAAACAAGAAATTTTTCATCATAGATACTAATGTTCTTCTTCATGATTATAAATGTATTTACAATTTTGAGGAAAATGATGTAATAATACCAATTGTTGTGCTTGAAGAGCTTGATAAGTTTAAAAGAGGAAATGATCTGATAAATTTTCACGCAAGAGAATTCACAAGGGAGCTTGACAAGTTATCCGGTGATATGCTGTTAACAGCAAATATCCCACTTGGTAAGAACCGGGGGAATCTTCATATTGAAACCGGTAAGGATTTTTCGGAAAAAGTAAATGCCTCATTTCCGGAAAGAACATCTGATCACAGGATACTGGCTATTTCAGAATATGTCTGCAATGCTCACAAAACCAAAACTGTTGTCCTTATAACCAAGGATATAAACCTCCGCATGAAGGCTAAATCGCTGGGGATTATGGCACAGGATTACCAGAACGATAAAGTCGCTAATATTGATGACCTGTATAAGGGTATTACTGTACTTGAAAAAATTGATCATGAATTGATAAACAAACTATATGAGCTTCCTGAGGGAGTTCGTTCAGATGAGATTAATCCCGGACAGGATATAAAGGGTCACCAGTTCTATATAATGAAGAATAACGGAGCCAGTGCGCTTGCTCACTATAATCCTGTCACAAAGTTATTCAACAGGGTTATTAAACAGACTACCTACGGTATAGATCCACGAAATGCTGAACAGACATTTGCACTGGAGGCGTTATCCAATCCTGATATTCAGCTTGTCTCTCTTACAGGGAAGGCCGGTACCGGAAAAACACTTCTTGCTTTAGCTGCGGCTCTTGCACAACATAAAAGATATAAACAGATCTTTCTGGCCCGTCCGATAGTGCCGCTGGCTAACCGTGATCTGGGATTCCTGCCGGGTGATATTAAGGAAAAAATGGATCCTTACATGCAGCCATTATATGATAATCTGACTGTAATAAAACATAAATTCAGCCATCAAAGTCCTGAATTTCTCCGGATAAATGATATGGTGAAGGAAGAAAAACTTGTTATCACCCCTCTTGCCTATATAAGAGGAAGAAGTCTTTCCAGCATATTTTTTATTGTTGACGAAGCCCAGAATCTTACACCTCATGAAATTAAAACCATCATCACACGGGCAGGAGAAGACACAAAAATGGTATTTACTGGAGATATTGAGCAAATAGATTCACCTTATCTCGATACTGCTTCAAACGGTTTGAGTTATCTTTCTGATAAGATGAAAAACGAGGATATTTTTGCCCATGTAAACCTTGTAAAAGGGGAACGCAGTTACCTTGCAGAGCTTGCCAGTAAGTTATTATAATGCTGATTATTATTAAGAAATGTTTGTATAATGTAACACATAATGTACCATGAAGAAATTTTCGGCCTTAATTTCCATCGTTATTATTTTCGTTCTGTCTGGAATTTCATTGACGACAGTGTATGCCCAACAAGGATCTGTAAAAGCAAAATCCGGCAATGTAAATAAGGATCAGCTTTTCAACGGCTCGGATCTAACTAACTGGTCTTTCCACCTGAAGGATGCTTCAGTTGATCCCTCTGAAGTTTTCTCAGTCAGGGATGGTGTTATTCATATATCGGGAGAACCGTTTGGCTATATGCGAACAGAAGAATCATATACTGATTACCACCTTCATCTTGAATACCGCTGGCCTGTTGAAGCTACCAACAGTGGTGTCTTTATACATACACAGCTTCCTGATACAATTTGGCCGCAATGTATTGAATGCCAGCTGGCAGCCGGAAATGCAGGGGATTTTATCTGCATGAACGGTACTGATATGAATGAACATATTAATAAATCCACAATTGTTATCAAAAAGTATGAGGAATCTTCCGAAAAACCGGTTGGTGAATGGAATATTATGGAGGTATCCTGCATGGAAAATACACTGGAAGTCTTTGTAAATGGTGTTCTTCAAAACAGAGGAACAGGTCTGACTTTAAACAAAGGTCACATTTGCCTGCAAAGCGAAGGAAAAGAGATTGAATTCCGAAATGTCTATTTAACAAACATAAAAAAATAATTTGCCTGAAAAATCTCCGGAGAACTTCCAGTACCCTTAGTCCCTTTAGGGAATTATTGAACTCCAATGCTATGGGTATAATGAGAAAAGGGAATCATGAATATTCAAAAGAAGAGAATCGCTTTTCATACTCTCGGCTGTAAGCTTAATTTTACTGAAACATCAGCAATATCAAAATTATTTCCTGAAGATCAGTTTGAGAAAGTTCCTGCTTCCCAACAAGCTGATATATACATTATTAATACATGCTCGGTTACAGATGTTGCAGATAAAAAATGCAGACAGGCAATAAAGAAGTTCATACACCAGTCACCTGAGGCCTTTATTGCAGCTGTAGGATGCTATGCCCAGCTTAAACCACAGGAATTATCATCCATCCCCGGGATTGATCTTGTTCTGGGGACCAACGAGAAATTCGATATATCTTTATACCTGTCAGGACTGCAGAAGCGAAACAAAACACAAGTCTTTTCCGGATCCCTCTCAACCTGTGATCCATTCATTGATGCATATTCAGCCGGTGACAGAACACGTTCATTTCTGAAAGTACAGGATGGATGTGATTATGGGTGCTCTTATTGTACAGTACCACTGGCAAGAGGACATAGCAGGAATCCGGACATAAAAACACTTGTCAGAGAAGCCGGGATCATTGCCAGTAAAGGAATCAAAGAGATGGTAGTTACAGGAGTAAATATAGGAGATTTCGGGAGATCCACAGGTGAAACACTCATTGCTCTTATAAAGGAGCTGATTAAAGTTAAAGGTATCGAAAGAATAAGATTATCATCCATTGAACCTAATCTTCTCACCGATGAGATTATTGAAATGGTTCAGCATAACAGCAAAATTCTTCCACATTTTCATATTCCCCTTCAAAGTGGATGCAACAGAATACTTGGATTAATGAGAAGAAGATACAGGAGAGAAATTTTCGCTGAGAGAATTGAAATAATCCGGGATAAGATACCAGATGCAGGAATCGGAGCTGATGTAATAACAGGATTCCCGGGAGAAACAATCAATGATTTTGAAGAAACTTATTCATTTATACAGGGACTCCCACTCTCCTACCTTCATGTTTTTACATTCTCTGAAAGACCCGGAACTCAGGCAGCAGAGCTACCCGGTAAAGTTGATCACAAGGAAAAGGAAAGAAGAAGCAAAAAATTAATTGCACTTTCGGAGGAAAAACATTTTCAGTTCCTTAACAAGAACATTGGAAAAACGGCAGAAGTTCTCTTTGAAAAAACACGAAACATGGGAATGATTAGTGGTTTTACAGGTAATTATCTAAGAGTTGAATACCCATGGCAACCAGAACTCGCAGGTGAAATAAGAGAAGTAATTATTAAGAATATCTCAGGTACAGGTAAATTAAATATCGAATTTATTGAGGATAAATGATTGATTATAAAAAGATTTGTTATAAAGCAGCCGAGGTAATACGGGAAACAGGGAATTTTATAAATAAGGAATTATCCCGGTTTGATAAAGGTAGAGCTGAAGCCAAAGGTTTAAATGATTTTGTCAGTTATATTGATAAGGATTCTGAAGAAATCCTTGTCGAAAAACTGGGAACCATATTACCTGAAGCAGGTTTTATTACTGAAGAGGGTACATCTTCAAAAAAGGGATTGAAATATTGCTGGGTAATTGATCCTCTTGACGGAACAACAAATTACATCCACGGGCTTCACCCATTTGCGATTAGTGTAGCACTGATGGAAGATAATGAAATTGTCGTCGGGATTGTCTATGAAGCAGGTGGAGATGAAATATTCACTTCATGGAAAAACGGGGGTACCTGGCTTAATGATGTGCCTGTTCATGTATCAGATACTTCTTACCTGTCAGGCAGTCTCATAGCCACAGGATTTCCTTATTATGATTTCTCCCGCCTGAATAATTTCATGATGAGTCTGTCGCATTTCTGTAAAACGACACATGGTATCCGGAGGCTCGGATCAGCTTCAATAGACCTTGCATACGTAGCCTGTGGAAAGTTTGATGCCTTTTATGAATATAGCCTTAAACCATGGGATGTAGGTGCAGGTATTCTTCTTGTGAGAGAAGCCGGCGGTCGTGTAAGTGATTTCTCGGGCGATGAAAATAACATATCAGGTAATGAGATTATTGCATCAAATAGTCTGGTTTTTCCTGAGTTTCTTGAAAATGTGAGTAAATTTATGCGCTGTTAAAAACTCCTCCATCAAATGGGAGCAATTGCATTTTATATTTTCTATGGTATTAACTGGGTAATTACTCTTTTACCCCTGAGAATACTATATATTTTCTCCGACCTCATTTTCCCGATAATGTATTATGTGGCACGTTACAGACGAAAAGTGGTAAAAACAAACCTGCAAAATTCCTTCCCTGAAAAGAGTAAAAAAGAACTTATTGTAATTGAGAAGAGATTTTACCATCACCTGTGTGACATTTTTGTTGAAACACTTAAGCTTACTCATATGAGTAACAAACAACAGTTCAAAAGGATACCGCTTACAAACCCAGAACTTATGGACCGACTTTATGATGAAAGCCGTGATATTGCTGTAATAACAGGTCATTTTGGAAACTGGGAGTGGACCAATATTCTGCCACGATATACTAAACACAGAAATGTCCCTATTTACAAACCATTAAAGAATAAATATTTTGACAGGCTGATGTTTAACCAGAGATCGGCAAATGATTGCGATGTTACCGCAATGTCGAATGTTATCAGAGAAATTATTAAAAACCGTAGCATCAATCGTCATGCACTTTATGGATTTATGGTAGATCAGACGCCACCCATAGGAGAAATCAGGTACTGGACAACTTTCCTTAACCAGGATACTCCTGTTTATCTTGGCACCGGGAAAATTGCTGCAAAATATAATATGGCCGTTGTTTTCTTAAATGTGCAGAAAATAAAAAGAGGTTATTATAATATGACGGCAGAGTTATTATTTGAGAATACTAAAGGCGTTTCTGAACAACAGATCACAGAAAAACATGTCAAAAGACTTGAGGAAATAATCAGGGAAAAACCCGAATATTGGCTGTGGAGTCATCGCAGGTGGAAACATAAAAGGGAAAAAACTGATGGTTAAAACTGCAGTGGTCATATTGAACTGGAACGGGATTGAATACCTTAAAATGTTCATTGATTCAGTAATTGATAACACTGTAAATGAAGATACAACTCTTTACGTAGCTGATAACGGATCAACAGATGGGTCAGGTAATTGGATAAGCAATAATCACAAAGATGTGAAACTGATCCAACTAAAAGAAAATTATGGTTTTGCAAGGGGATATAATCTGGCCCTGGAACAAATTGATGCACAATATTATGTCCTTCTTAATTCTGATATTGAAGTAACAAGGGGCTGGCTTGAACCACTTATTGAACACCTCGACAGGAATCCATCAATTGCCTCCTGCCAGCCAAAAATACTATCTTATTATTCCAGAGACAGATTTGAATATGCTGGTGCGGCTGGAGGATTTATCGATAAGTATGGTTATCCATTATGCAGGGGAAGAATCCTCAACCATATAGAAAAAGATACGGGTCAATATGATAACACAGAAGAGATCTTCTGGTCCACAGGAGCATGCATGGCAGTGCGTGCAAGTGCCTGGGAAAAGTGTGGCGGATTCGACCCTGACTTTTTTGCCCATATGGAAGAGATTGACCTTTGCTGGCGATTTCACCTGTCAGGATATAGTGTTTCATTTATTCCGAAATCAAAAGTATACCACATAGGCGGAGGAACTCTTTCATATACATCTCCTTTTAAAACATACCTTAACTTTCGCAACAGTCTATACCTGCTCTATAAAAACCTGCCCGATAATAAAATAAGGAAGGTGCTGCTAATCAGGAAACTACTCGATGGATTAGCTGCCCTCTTTTTTCTTGTCAAAGGTCAGATAAAAAGCGTCAGATCAGTATGGAAAGCCCATATAGATTATTACAGACATCTTAGTAAACTAAAAGAGAAAAGGGAAATTGTGAGATCACTCTCCGGTAATGAACCTGTTGATTTGATATTGAACAAGTGTGTTGTTTTTGAGTTTTATATTAAAGGTAAAAAAACTTACAGCAGACTCAAATCAAAAATGTGACCTCATGAAGAATTCCCAGTTCCTGATATTCATCTCTATAGTATTAACAGTATACTCACTTGGAAATGCATATATTTTCCTTAAAGGTTATAACATATTGCCTCCACCAAGAGAGAACAAGCTGCTTTTTACCATATTATTTATTCTGTTTTCATTTACATTCGTTGCAGCCAAAATACTTGAGTCAAGGCATTCTTCTGTCTTTACTGATATCCTTAATATTATTGGTGGATTCTGGATGGGATTTATGCTATATGCAATAATGTTCCTTCTAATATCAGATATTATTGCACTTGCACTAAAAATACCCGGAATCCTTAATAGCAGTAATATTATGATTTACAGGAAGTGGGCATTTCTGGCTGCTTCAGGTATTGCTGTGATCCTTATTACAGGCGGATTTATTAATGCCCTGCTTCCCGTTACAACAAAATATGATATTAAAATAAATAAAAAGGCAGACAGCCTTAAAACGTTAAGGGTTGCTGCTGTTTCAGATATTCATCTTGGCAGCGTAATCCGTAAAAGAAGTATTAAGGTCCTTTCCAATATGCTGGAAGAAATGGAACCTGACGTTGTCTTTCTTCTGGGAGATATTGTTGACGGGGAATTAGGTCCTGTACTCAGGGGTGATCTGCTTAAATATTTCACAGGACCAGAAACAAAAGATGGCCTGTATGCGATAACCGGTAATCACGAATTTATAGGTGGCGCTGACCGTACTGTACCTTATATTGAAAGTAAGGGTATCAGGGTCCTGAAAGACGAAATTGTTATCCTCCCGGGAGGAATTCAACTAATTGGCAGGCTTGACAGGGATTCGCGAAGGTTTTATGGGAAAGAACGTAAGCCACTGAATGAACTTATGATTGATATTGATCATTCAAAACCTGTAATAGTCCTTGACCACCAGCCTTTTAACCTTGATGAATCAGCAGAACTGGGTGTTGATCTGCAGCTTTCCGGACACACCCATAACGGACAGATGTGGCCTCTTAATTATTTAACAAGAAAAATTTATGAGTTAAGTTACGGTTATCTTAAAAAAGGCAATACCCAATATATAGTCTCTTCCGGTTTTGGATTATGGGGACCCAGAATAAGGTCAGGGAGCAAATCTGAGGTTTTACTGATCTATATAACATTCAATTAACCAGAAGAATCCTAAATCAAAGAAGTTCATATATCTGTTCAAGAGCCATTCCCCTTGAGCCTTTTATCAAAATATGATTACCCTTTACCGGTTTACTTTTAAGGAATTCTTTAAGTTTTGTAATATTAGGATAAACCTTAAACCTGAAACCTGCTGAGACCTTGCTGAACATGGGGCCGACAAGAATCACATTCCTTAAATTATTATCACTCAATACCTTATGAATCTTCTTATGTTCTTCTTCGCTTTTATTCCCCAGTTCAAGCATATCTCCAAGGATACACAACTTATTTTCTGCAGTTACATGTGCAAATGATTCTATTGCAAGTTTCATACTGGCAGGGTTAGCGTTATAAGAATCACAAATAAGAGTATTATTTATTGTCTTTACAATCTGTGATCTGTTACTCCCCGGATTATAGCTTTCTATAGCTCCAATAATTTCCTCCATTCCCACACCAAAAAACAATCCTGTCGCAATAGCGGCCTTGACATTCCCTGTATTATAAGTTCCAAAAAGCTTTGTTTTTATTTTATGTTCCCTGTGATGATAGTTTACATCGAGATTCAGAGTTATATCGGATGGCTCAGGAATAACCTGTAATTCTATACCTGTAGGGTCTGAAAACGGAACAGCTCTGTTTATCAGTTTAAATATCTTTTCTGTAAGTTCATGGTCTTTGTCATTATATAGAGCTATCCCATTTATCTTCCTGAGATATTCAAAAAGTTCTGTTTTTGCTTTCCATACGCCTTCCAGGGATCCAAAACCTTCAATATGAGAAGAGCTCACATTAGTAATTATTCCGTGGTCAGGTCTGGCTATTGAACAAAGTGTACGTATTTCACCTACATGGTTAGCGCCCATCTCAATTACCATAATCTCGGTCCCCTGGGGGGCAGAAAGAATAGTCAGTGGGACACCTATCTGGTTATTCAGATTTCCCTTTGTGGAATGAGTTTTGAATTTTTGTGATAGTATTGAAGCAACAAGCTCCTTTGTTGTTGTTTTACCGTTCGACCCTGTTATTGCCAGGACCGGTATTTTCATCTCTTTTCTATGATGTGTGGCAAGAGCATGAAGTTCCATCAGGCAATCATCGACAAGGACAGCTTTCTCAGTTTCGTAGGCATCCTCATCAATAACAGCCCATGAGGCTCCTTTTGCAAGTGCCTCAGCAGCAAACTTATTACCATTAAAATTTTCACCCCAGAGGGCAAAAAATATCTGGTTTTTTTCGATAGTACGTGAATCAGTCGAAATCCCGGAAGATTCCTTAAAGATCTTGTATAGGTGTTCTGTTCTCATGCCACGGAAAAAAATGCCTCATTATGGTTCATAATGAGGCTATCAATAAATACCTGAACGTTCTTTAGAATCCGGAGGGACTTCCCACCCTTATCATTGCACACCTGAATCCGATATCATCACGAGATTCTTCCTGATCCAGGAATCTTCTTGTTGAAGGATTAAGCCAATAGGCTCTGTCTCTCCATGATCCGCCTTTATAAACTCTTGCATTATCATTTATAAGAGTAACAAAATCGGTTGAACCACCTGCTGCACCTAACTCCTGTGCATACATTCTTGTTGAGCCGTTTTTACCATCGTCAACATTCCAGTCAGCACTTGAAATTATTGATGATTGCAGGTCTCCATCCATGTAATTCCTGTAATCACCCTTCTGGTAATTGTACCTGTTAGCCACATCGGCATCTTTAACGGTATCAACATAAAGTCTTCCCAGATTATTTTTTGTTACCACATTACCGTTTGGATCCCTTCGAAGATCGGTATAGACATTACCTCTGAACGGATTAAACATATCCACATCGTCTGAAGAGAGTGGACGGTAAACATCCTGTACCCATTCGTTAACATTTCCGGACATACAGTAGAGTCCATAGTCATTTGGCCAGTAAGATTTAACCTCAGCAGTAATGCTGGCATTATCGTTAAGGCTACCAGCCACACCCATCATATCGCCTCGGCCACGAACAAAGTTAGCCATCATCTCACCCTGGTACTTCGGAGCTGCATTCCTCACATTATGTCCATCCCATGGGTATATTCTCCTTTCATAAATTCTCTCTTCAAAGGTATTTCCTCTCAGAGCATATGCTGCAAATTCCCATTCTGCTTCTGTAGGCAGCCTGTATCTTGGAAGAAGCAGACCATCTTCAAAATTAGTTCTGCGCTCTGTCTGATTAGGGTTAAGACTCTCTCTTAGCTGGTTAACAACACCTTCATATTGTCCTGCCAGGTATGCTTCAGTATTAAAATTATTCTGGTTTGTCTGTTCCGGATCCGGATTTAACTCTCCCTCATCAATAAGTAACTGTTCGTTGACCCTGTCGCTTCTCCATAGGCAATAGTCGTTGGCTTTCAGCCAGTTAACACCAACAACCGGATAGTTATTATAGGCCGGATGGCGGAAATAATATTGGACATAAGGATCATTGAATCCCATCGGACTTCTCCATACCAGGGTATCCGGGAGTGATCTCCTGTAAACCTCAGGGTAATCTACATAAACACGTCTCAGCCAGAACAGGTACTCGCGGTAATCAATATTCTTGATTTCTGTTTCATCCATGTAGAATGATGATACCGTAACAGTTCTCGGTTTGTTGTTCCAGTCAAACAAAACATCCTGCTGTACTTGTCCCATTGTAAAGCGTCCACCCTCTATGAGGACCAGCCCAGGACCGGTCTGCTGTTCGGCTTCGAGTGTTACCTCAAATCCACCATTATCCGGATTATTGTATTCCCATCCTGTAGTTGAAGAAGTATTGGGATCTCCTCCCTTTCCTCCAAAACAGGATACGAGAAAACTTGCGGCAATAACTATAACAGGTAAGGGTTTCAATTTATACATAACTCCTTTAGTTTTACGGCGTTTATCAAATTCAAATATAATAATTTTTAAATATAATGCCTTTAAAAACATCAAATATAACTACAATTTAGGAAAATTTATTGTTTTAACTGCTTTTCTTTTATCAACATTATTTAAACGAAGTGCCATCCCTGTGTGGTGGTGAAGCGAAAATGGCAAAAGATTTTCTCCTGTAACTATATTGAAACGATAATTATAATATAGTATCAGCACACCTGTTTTAACTGAAAATCCTGTCTGCATATCTACATTTTTATTATTATCAGTAAAAAGCAACATATTAACAGTCAGGTGGTTGGTTTCAACCACAGTTCCGACAGATCCAGTATAATATCCCTTTTCATAACTGAACATTGTCAGTGGATCTATTTTCAGGTCCTTTTCCCTGTTTATGATAAAGTTACCTCCGAGATGTAAAAAAAGGCTGCGGTTCAGCTTAGTATCTGAAAAATCACTTTGTGACAGATCGGGTTTTGCAAGGTGATTTACTGAAAATCCACCGTAAAAATTGCCTGTAAAAAACATAAATCCTGTACCCAGATCAAAAACCGTATATCCCTGTTGTGTCAGAAAGTCACCGGAAGGGAGGACTGCTCCTCGTAAAGGATCAATCTGATCAGGAAGGACAGCTCCTCCAAAATAATAACCCCGGTGATAAATAGAGGCCGACAGACCTGAACTAAAATATAGGTTCCTTCCTGCCTGAAAATGATATGCATATGAGAAGCCGCCTTTAAAATCATTTACTACTCCACCCAGGTAAGAATTTGACAGGAAAACACCTGCACCTCCATGTAGCACAGGGAAATAACCATCATATGACAAATATGCAGAATGGAGATTTAATGCACTCCCCGGATAAAAATTCATATAAGATAAATTGAGATACCCATCCCCTTCAATACCGGATATCGCAGGATTACTATTAATATTAAGGTGAAATTCTGTTCCATATCCTGTCTCCTGAGACAAAATTTTTCCCGGAAGTACCATGAATAAAATAAAAATATAAATTGGAGGTCTCGACATACTTTTATACCTGCAATAAGAACGTAATGATAACGTTATTATTTTAACTTCAAACCTGTTGCAAAAAAACAAAATAAGTAGATAAACATAACACACATTTCTATCTTTGTCCATTAAGTATGGTCAGAATATTCTGTATATATTTATTATTGCTATTAACCGGCAGCAAAATTCTTGCCCAGGCATCCAGGGATAATTATGTCTCATCGTCCCTGTTATCAACCGGAGTATGGCATAAAGCAGCTGTTCTGGAAGATGGTATTTACAGAATAGAATATTCAAAGCTGAAACAAATTGGAATAAATGATCCTTCAAATACCAGGATATTTGCAAACAATTTTGGCCAGCTATCATATTTTAATGATGATCCTAAACCAGATGATCTTAAAGAGTTGGGTCTGTTTTTTAATAATGGTAGTGATGGTATTTTTAATGAAGGGGATTATCTCCTGTTTTACGGCCAGAGTACGGGAAGATGGAAATATAATACCTCAACCGGAGAATACGACTTCATCAGGCACAATTATTCTGATACTTCATATTATTTCATAACTGAAGGGACCACTCAGGGAAAAAGGATTATTATTTCTGAAGGACCGGAAGGAGTACCTGGTTTTTTGTCTGAAGAGTCAGATGCACTCTTCTTTCACGAAGAAGAGAGCGTCAACCTAATTAAATCAGGCCGTGAGTGGTATCAACCTGTGTCATCAATTAACGGGGTTACAATAAATCCCGGTTTTACAAACCTTGTACCGGATGAAAAAATAAGGGTAAGGATACGTGTACTGGCCCATGCGCCAGTATCTACCATATTTCGCCTGTACGAAGGTACTGAAATAAGAAAAAGCCTTCAGGTCCAGGCTGTTAATATGTATACAACAACAGGGACTTATGCACAGATATCAGATTCATCTGCTTTCATTTCAACAAGCAGTTCTTCTCCTGTTTATGAGATAAAATTCTATACCAACGGCGAACCATTTGCTTCAGGATGGCTTGATTTTATTAAACTACAGGGAAGGAAAGAGAACCTGTTTGAGGGACAAACCTCATTTTATGCTGATTCACGGTCTGTTTCTCCAGGACAATTAACAAAGTTCACAATCACTACAACCGACAGTAACCCTGTGATCTGGGATATCACAGATCCGGTTAATCCCACCATTGTAGATTTTACCAGAAATGGGAATAACATTGTCTTCAAAGCCATGACCGATTCGTTGAGAACATATGTTATGTTCAATGGTTCAGATTTTATGACACCCCTATTAAAAAATACTCCAATAAAGAATCAGGATCTTCATGGATCGGAGCCGGCAGATATGATTATAGTAACCCATCCTTTATTTATCAAATATGCCGACAAGCTTGCTGATTTGCACAATTCAGAAAGCGGCCTGATTTCGCTGGTTACAACACCTGAGGAGATCTATAATGAGTTTTCAGGAGGAGTGCCTGACATTGCGGCTATAAGGAATTTTCTGAGAATGAAATACTTAAAACAGTCCGCAACACAACATCCTCTGAAATACCTGTTGCTTTTTGGAGACGGATCATTCGAAAATAAAACATTACCTCCAGATAATCCTAATTTCATACCGACATACCAGTCACAGAACTCGAATATTTTTGTATCATCGTTCACCTCCGACGATTTTTATTGTTTACTTGAAGATGGAGAGGGTGAGGCTGAAGGTACAGAAGATATTGGTATTGGCAGACTACCTGTCACAGATACTACTCAGGCAGGTATAGTTATCTCTAAGATTATACGATACCTTGATCCTTCAAACAGCGGTGACTGGAAAAACATAATCTGTATTACTGCAGATGACGAGGATGGAAATACCCATATGTCTGATGCTGAAGGGCTTTCAGCTCTATTGCGGGATTCAGTACCTGCTTATACAGTCGATAAAATATATCTCGATGCATTCAAACAGGTAACATCCGTTAACGGACAATCCTATCCCGACGTTGTTAAGGCGATCAATAACCGTATAAATAGTGGATGTCTTATTTTTAATTATCTGGGTCATGGCAGTGAAAACGGGCTCGCACATGAAAGAGTGGTGAAAACAGATGATATAAATGGATGGGAAAATGGGTCCAGGCTACCGCTGTTCATTACTGCCACGTGTGAATTCAGCCGCTTTGATGATATGGAAGTGAATACATTTACTGGTAAGATGACAGCGAAGACCTCTGCCGGGGAAATGGTATTGCTTAGCGAAAATGGAGGAGGAATAGCTTTAATGTCCACTACCCGTGTTGTATACTCAGCTCCAAATTATTTTCTTAACAAGAATATCTATAATTATGCCTTTGATCTTGACTCATCAGGTAATGGCTTGAGGCTGGGAGATATAATCAGACTGGCAAAAAATAGTACAGGTTCAGGTTCAAATAAAAGGAATTTCTCCCTGCTGGGAGATCCTGCCCTGCAGCTGGCATATCCATGGCATGGACATGTGATAACCGATTCTATAAACAAGGTTAGTATTTCCAACGCTACTGACAGCCTGAAGGCTTTATCCACAATAACTATATCAGGACATATTGAGAACAACCCCGGTTTAACAATCAATGATTTTAATGGAGTAGTATCACCAGTTGTATTCGATAAAGTCTCAACAATAACCACACTGGCAAATGATGGAGGGCAAACAATGCAATTTGACATCAGGAATAATATTCTTTTCCGGGGAAATACCAAAGTGACCGGTGGAAAATTCAGTTTCACCTTCATCGTGCCAAGAGATATAGACTATTCTTATGGCCCCGGAATAATAAGTTATTACGCCACTGATGAACAGATAGATATGAATGGCTGTTATACAGATATAATTGTCGGAGGTTTTGCTGAATCGGTTGTAAGTGACACAACAGGACCATATATAAGTCTGTTTATGAATGATACACTATTCAGAAGCGGAGGGATTACCGACAACAGTCCCCGAATCCTGGCAATTATTGAAGACAACGGGGGAATAAATACTACGGGGTCAGGGATTGGCCATGATGTACTCGCTTACCTCGACAATAACAGAAACAACTCATTTGTTCTTAATAATTATTTTGAAAATGATTTTGATAAATATACAAGAGGTAAAGTTATATATGATCTCTATGACATGGAGGAGGGAAGCCATACTCTTACATTGAAAGCATGGGATAATTATAATAATTCTTCAGAAAAATCGATAATATTTATGGTCGGATCAGATGGTAATTTCATTCTGACAAATCTGTTGAATTATCCGAATCCGGTAAAAGATGAAACAAATATTAGTGCAGAACATAACAGGCCGGATGAGGAATTCGAAGTAACGATAAGGATTTTTGATATGAGCGGCAGAATAATCAGGATAATAAAAAGCAGTGTTTATTCTACGGGGTACCAATTGACACCGGTCTTGTGGGATGGTAAAAGCGAATCAGGCAGAAGAGTCGGAAGAGGCCTGTATCCCTATAATGTTACAGTAACAACTTCAAGAGGTGAAACTGCGTCTGTATCAGGACAAATGATCATTTTGTAAAAGATAGACAATAAGTCAGGTAAAAAATTGTTTTATATTTGCACATTCGCATTATGAAAGATATGAGAATTAAGATCAGGACACTAATACTATTCACATTTATAATCACACTTTCAGCCTCCGGTATACTGAATGCGCAGGACGATAGCGGAGAACTTAATGCCATTCAGACCGTTGTGCCCTTTCTTACCATAGCTCCTGATTCCAGGGCAGGCGCAATGGGCGATGCAGGTGTGGCAACTTCTCCTGATGTTTACAGTATGCACTGGAATCCTGCAAAATTTGCATTTATTGATGGTAAGGGAGGTATAGGAATAGCATATTCGCCATGGTTAAGAAACCTTGTTCCTGATATTAATATCGCCTATCTGTCAGGATATTACAGGTTCGACAACAAACAGGTTATAAATGGAAGCCTCATTTATTCATCGCTTGGTGATGTTTCATTCACAGATGATTTCGGAAACCTGGAAAGGACTTTTAATCCTAATGAATGGTCTTTTGACCTGGGATATTCAAGATTATTCAGTGAAAATTTTGCAGGAGGTATAGCTTTCAGGTTTATTTATTCTAACCTCACCGGCGGATTCTATTCAGGTGGCGAAGCAACAAAACCAGGGACATCAGTGGCAGCAGATATCAGTGCTTTTTATCATAAGGAGATTGACCTGTTTAACAAGGATGCACTGATTGCATTTGGTGGAAACATTTCGAATATTGGAGCAAAAATGAGTTACTCCGATTCACAAACCTCTGATTTTATTCCTATAAACATGCGTATCGGAACTGCATGTACCTTTGACCTTGATCAATATAATCAGATCACTATTACAATTGATATAAATAAATTGCTGGTACCTACACCGCCATTTTATGATATTTCAAATCCGGACAGTATAATTGCAGGGAAAAATCCGGATGTTGCCGTCCCCGTAGCTATTTTCCAGTCTTTCATTGACGCCCCGGGTGGTTTTAAGGAAGAGTTTCATGAGCTAACCTTCTCATATGGTGCAGAATACTGGTATAATGAACAATTTGCGATAAGAGCAGGATACTTCCATGAAAATGAGACAAAAGGAAACCGAAAATATTTTACTGCAGGTGCAGGATTCAGGCTAAGTGGTTTTACTGTTGATTTTTCCTACCTGATGCCAACCGTTCAGAATCATCCGCTTGCACGTACACTACGATTCTCTCTTTCGTTTGATATCAGTGCATTAAGGAACACAGCCAAATCAAGAATATGACTCCCAGGATAGGGCAGGGAATTGATTTTCATAAACTTGAAAAGGGTCATAAATTATGGCTCGGAGGAGTTTCTGTTCCTTCTGAGAGAGGATGCATTGCCCATTCTGACGGTGATGTCCTGCTTCATGCAATTTGTGATGCAATACTTGGCGCTGCAGGAATTGAGGATATAGGACATCATTTCCCGGATACCAGTCCTGAATTTAAAAACATCGACAGCAAGATACTACTTCAAAGATCTTTCGCACTTATTAAGGAGAAAGGGCTTAGTGTAATAAATATCGACAGTACTGTCTGTCTGGAGAAACCAAAAATTGCCGCTTATATACCACAAATGAGGTCTGTAATATCAAAAATTCTGGAAACAAATCCTGAAAATATTTCAATAAAAGCTACAACTGCTGAGAAACTTGGCTTTATAGGCCGGGAAGAGGGTATTATGGCAATAGCTGTTGCTCTTGTAAAATGACCCCTTTAGGGTGGCTAAGTGCTGATGATTACAGGACTTTATCTATCAGACTGTCATCTGCAAAATATGGTACAGTTACCTTTAATCCGGGAGTTCTCTTCATCTCTCTTTCAAGTGTAAAAAGGGCTTCCTTGCTTCGTGCCCAGCTTCTGCGGGCTATCCCGTTATTGACATCCCAATGAAGCATCATTTTCAATTTATCAGTGGTTTCTCCGGAACCATCCAGCACCATTCCGAAACCGCCATTTATCACTTCACCCCAGCCTACGCCACCGCCATTATGAAGTGATACCCATGTAGCCCCACGAAATGCATCACCGATAACATTATGAACTGCCATGTCGGCAGTATATTTTGAACCGTCATAAATATTGGAAGTCTCTCTGAAGGGTGAATCTGTTCCTGAGACATCATGATGGTCTCTGCCAATAACAACCGGAGCTGAAATCTTTCCTGATGCCACAGCTTTGTTAAATGCTTCCGCAATAGCTATCCTCCCTTCAGCATCAGCATAAAGTATCCTCGCCTGTGATCCTATAACAAGTTTGTTCTTAGCTGCCTCTTTTATCCAATGAAGGTTATCAGCCATTTGCTGTTTTGTCTGGTCAGACGAAGATTCTATAAGCTGCTCAAGAGTATCTGCAGCAATAGTATCTGTAACTATAAGGTCGGCCGGATCATTTGAACAACATACCCACCTGAAGGGTCCGAATCCGTAATCAAAATACACTGGACCCATAATATCCTGAACATAAGAAGGATACCTAAATTCACCATCCGGCCTGAGAATATCTGCTCCAGCTCTTGATGCTTCAAGCAGGAAAGCATTTCCATAGTCAAAAAAGTATGTGCCTCTTTCTGCGTGTCTGTTAATTGCTTTAACCTGTCTTATCAGTGATTTTTTTACCAGTTCCCTGAATTTCTCGGGATCAGAAGAAATCATCCTGTTGGCCTGTTCAAAATCAAGTCCGGAGGGATAATAACCTCCGGCCCAGGGATTATGAAGCGAAGTCTGGTCAGAACCAATTTCGACCTCGATATTCCTATTGGCAAATTCTTCCCAGAGATCAACAATATTACCATGATAAGCGATTGATACAATCTCCTTGTCTTTTTTAGCTTTTCTTACTCTTTCAACCAGCTTGTCTAAATCGGGAATTACCTCATCAACCCATCCCTGGGAATAGCGTTTCCGTATTGCTTTAGGATTAACTTCAGCAACAACTGAAATTATTCCCGCTATTGAGGCAGCTTTTGGCTGAGCTCCTGACATTCCTCCGAGTCCGGAAGAGACATATAATTTTCCTTTTAATGAACCATTGTTATTTTTCAATAGTCGCCCGGCATTCATTATTGTTATAGTTGTACCATGGACTATCCCCTGCGGACCTATATACATATATGATCCGGCAGTCATCTGACCATATTGCGACACACCCAGGGCATTAAATTTTTCCCAGTGGTCCTGACTTGAATAATTTGGAATGACCATACCGTTAGTAACAACCAGCCTCGGGGCATCCCTGTGAGATGGGAAGAGACCGAGAGGATGACCAGAATAAACAACAAGAGTCTGATCATCAGTCATTTCCGAAAGGTACTTCATCGTCAGGAGGTATTGAGCCCAATTCTGAAAAACAGCCCCATTACCGCCATAGGTTATAAGTTCGTGTGGATGCTGGGCAACAGAATTATCAAGATTATTTGAGATCATCAGCATAATGGCTGCCGCCTTACGCGATTTGTATGGGAAATCATCTATATGACGAGCTTTGATCTCATAATCCGGTCTGAACCTGTACATATAAATCCTGCCATATTCCGACAGCTCCTGTGCAAATTCCCTTGCAAGAACAGAATGGAATTTCTCCGGGAAATATCTCAGAGCATTCTTGAGCGCCAGTTTTTTTTCATCATGCGACAGTATTGCTTTTCTTTTTGGAGCATGATTAATATTACTTTCATAAGGTTTCATGGGAGGTAAAACAGATGGAATACCTCCGGAAACCTGTTTCTTGAATTCTGGGGAAGTCATGAAAGGAGATTTTTAAATAACAAATAATATAGACAAAGGTAGAGAATTTTAAAGGGATGATACTTTTAATTCGTTAATGTATTAATCCACTCTCCCGGCTGCATCTTTCCTTTAAAAAAACAATTCCCTCTATTTGTAAAGCATATAGAGGGAACATAAGTGAGTAAGTATATTTATTTTATGCTTTAGATTCCTTTACTATTTCATCATCAACAAGGATACGGCCGCAATATTCACAAACGATAATTTTTTTTCTTGATCTTATATCAAGTTGTCTCTGTGGTGGGATCTGGTTAAAACAACCTCCACAGGCATCTCTTTGTACAGGAACAACAGCCAGCCCGTTTCTTGCATTTGACCTGATACGTTTGTAAGCCGCTAAAAGTCTCTCTTCAATTATATTCTCCACTTTGTCGCGTTTTTTGTACAGTCCTTCCTCTTCCTTCTGAGTATCAAGAATAATTTCATCAAGCTCAGATTTTTTGTTTTCAAGATCTGCAGTTCTTTCTGCAAGTGTATTTTCCGATTCCGTTATTGCTGTTTTCTTTTCCTCAATCTGAATACTAAATTCCTTTATCTTCTTTGCAAAAAGCTCGATTTCAAGATTCTGGTATTCTATTTCTTTTGAAAGTGAATCAAACTCCCTGTTATTCCGGACATTTTTTTGCTGCTCCTCATATTTCTTTATCAGCGATTCTGCATCGGTTATCTCATTATTTTTTTGAAGAATTGATTTTTCGAGATTTACAACCTCCTCTCTCAGATTGCCAAGCCTTGTTTCAAGTCCGGCTATCTCATCTTCAAGGTCCTGAACCTCAAGAGGCAGCTCACCCCTGAGAGTTTTTATCTTATCTATCTCTGAATCAACTAGTTGTAGGCTATAAAGTGCCCGCATTCTCTCCTCTATTGAAATCTCTGTATCTTGTGCCTTTGTCTTTTCCATATTAAAAAAAGTTAATCGGATTTGTATTAATTTCTGAAAACCGGAGTGCAAATTTAGGGAATTTTTTGATAATTAAATCGTATAAAATCTCCACAGAGAATTTTTCACTCTCATAATGTCCAATATCAACAACAAGAATCCGGTTTTGTGCTTCAAGGAAACTATGATATTTTATGTCTGAGGTGACAAAAGCATCAGCACCTGATGCAATTGCATCATTCAGCAAAGAGCCACCCGACCCTCCGCAGACAGCAATTATTTTTATTTTCCCCCTCTTAAGTTTTGAATGTCTTATCCTGTTTGGCGCAAATACTGAAGAAACAGTTTTAATAAAAGCATTATCATTAACCGGTTTTACCAAATAGCCCTTACAACCCAGGCCAAATTCAATATTTTCATTCTCAAGAGGATAAATGTCATATGCTACCTCTTCGTAAGGATGGGCATCCAGAAGAGCATTAATGATCTTTATCTTCATATGCGAAAAAAGTACTGTTTCAAACCTCACTTCTTTTTCAAAATGTATCTTCCCTTTTTCTCCTATAAATGGTTTACTTTTTTCGTTACCTCTGAAACTACCAGTACCACTTATACTGAAACCACAACTATCATAATTTCCTATAACTCCTGCACCAGCTGCAAAAATTGCATCCCGTACCTTTTCATAAGACTTTTCAGGTATATAAGTTACGAGTTTGCACAACCTGTTTTTCAGTGGTGACAATACAGTAATCTTCTCAAGATTAAGCTTTTCAGCCATCTTCCTGCTAACGCCGTTCTGCAAAATATCCAGGTTCGTGTGTGCTGAATAAATCGCAATATCCTTTTTAATTGCCTTAAACACTATACGCTCTGATGTTGATTTGCCAGACAAACTTCTTATTGGAGAGAATATCACAGGATGATGAGAAATTATTACATCGCATCCTGTTTGAAGTGCTTCATCAATTACCTCTTCGGTCACATCAAGAGTTAAAAGGGCAGCATTTAGATTCTTTTCAGGCACACCTACCTGTAAACCTGAATTGTCATATCCCTCCTGGAATGATAATGGTATTGCAGAATCAAGGAATGATACAAGTTCTTTTAATTTCATTGTTACTTAGTTATCTAAGTGTCTCCTCATGTTTCTCCCTGATGGAACTCTGTATAAGAGAAAAACTAATAAGAAGTTACACAGAGGATCACGAAGAAGGCATATAGTTTTTTTATCACATATTGTCTCGCAAGTCAATAAGCAGACCTTTTATCTTCTTCAAAGATTCATTGATTTGATATTTATAATCAATCTCCTGCTGCTTTCCTGAGAGTCTTTTTTTTGCACCAGGGAGAGTCATACCTTCTTCTTTGAGAAGATGATGTATAATTCTCAGGTTTTTCATATCCATGGGGGTAAACATCCTGTTCCCCTTTTTATTTTTCATGGGTTTGAGGATATTAAATTCATTTTCCCAGAATCTGATAGTTGAGATGGGCACATCAATTATTTTTGCCGTTTCACCTATTGAATAGTACAGTTTTTCCACCTGTTTTTCCTTGTAGGGCATATTTTATTTATTTATAGTGTATATCTCCATCATCTGAAATCTCAATTACTGTCTCCGGGAAATCCATACTAACAAGATCCTGAATTTTTTTTATTACCCGTTTATCCTTATCTATCCTCACTCCCACACCTGGCAGCTGGTAAACCGGGACTATCTTTCCTGATAAAAATCTGCCCTCAGTGTTTATTTTGAGTTTTATTACAGGAGCTATTCCATTAGGACCTTTGAGATTAAATCTGCCATATGTGCAGAAATTACCCAGACTGTAAGCAATGAAACGGTCACGATAAACTTCTATTGCTCTTGTTACATGGGGTCCATGACCAAAAACAACATCTGCACCGGCATCAATCATCATATGTGAAAACTTATAGACATCTCCCCTGTTTTCGGTAAACATCATTTCGTCATTTCTAGGTACATGCTGATAATCGGCACCTTCAGCTCCGCCATGGAAAGATACAATAACTATCTGACATGTATCTGCAAGTCTCTTTACAATTTCTTCTGCAGCTTTCAGATCAAAAATACTTACTGTTCCTGCATTCGGAGCAAATGCACAAAAACCGTAAATTATTGAGTCTCTGCAAAATATTGAATATGGATGTTCCTGAATACCACCATAATAAATCCCAAGTGAATCAAGCAGATCCATTGTTCTGTCGCGTGCTGGAATCCCGAAATCACCAAAATGGTTATTTGCCAGGCTTATAATATCGAATCCTGATTCAGAGAGTGCCCTGGAATATTTTTCTGGCATCCTGAAAAGATAACATCGTGTTGTATCCCTGCATTTCTTTGCCGGTTCACCACCATCAAGAAAGGATCCTTCGAGGTTTCCAAATGTCAGATCAGAAGCGGCAAGTGTATCAGAAAGATCTCCCATCAGGAGTAATGGATTATCGTGAGGAGGAAGATAATTAACCGTAGGGAAGGAGGTCCCGAACATAATATCTCCTACACCGGTAATTACCAGGTGTTTCTGAACCTTAACAGAATCGTTCACGGGGATAAAACCTGCAACAGGGTTACAGAAAACTGATAAAAAATTTATAAAAATGAAGGTGCAGCTTAACTTCATATCAAATCAGAGGGAAGAATTAGTCAAATGACTGGCCTGTTTTTGATGCAATCTCAATCATTCTTTCATATTCTTCTGGTGAAAGATCATTAAAATAGTAGTTTACAGGATCAACATTTATCCCGTTAAGTTTTATCTCATAATGAAGGTGAGGGGCAACTGATGTTCCAGTACTTCCTACATATCCTATCACATCACCTCTCTTAACTTTCTGTCCGGTTCTGACATTAAACCTTTCGAGATGCGCATATATTGAGTTATAACCAAAACCATGATTTATTATGATATGGTTTCCAAGACCTCGTTTTGAAGAAATCACAGCAGCAATTGTACCATCACCTGTAGCATAGATATCGGTACCGGATGGAGCTGTAAAATCCATTCCTGCATGAAACTTGATTATTTTATAAATCGGATGAATTCTTAAACCAAAGCCTGAGGCTGTTCGCGTCAAATCCTTATTGGATATCGGGAGTATTGCAGGAATTGATCTCAGCATATCTTCCTTCCTCATTGCCAGAGATATAAGGTCATCAAATGATATTGACTGAACATAGATTTTTTTTCTTATCCTGTCAAGCCGTTTTGCGGTTTCAATAACTATAGACGAATTGTCGTATCCTTCAAGTTCCTTGTATCTGTTAATACCTCCCACACCTCCTTCACGCAAGGTTTCCGGGATTGGTTCGGCTTCAAATATTGTTCTGTATAGATTATCATCTGTTTCCTTAAGCTGGTCAATCACCTTCTCTATGTTATCCATCTCCCTGTGTATAAGGTCGTACTGAAGGGTCAACTGTTCAATTTCACGCATTAAAGTTTTCTCTTTTGGAGAATCAACAAATATTGCAAAAATGAGATAATAAATAAGTGCTATGAGGAGTGATCCAACGAAATATGCCAGTCCCCGCAGCAAAATTGCTAAAATGCTTAACCTGATTTTATCAAAGCTCAGCGATTCCGGGTTGAATTTATATCTCGAGTTTGGCATAACAGGACAAAGATAGAAAATTCATCAAAAACAAGCCACTACTTGCCATAAGCAAGGTATAAATTTAAGTCTTCGTGATATAATTTTTGAATTATCTGAATTTAGTGCTTGATGTAAGCATCTGGATCATATCAAAATATTCCTCCTCGGTCAGGTCATCATTGAAATAATAGAGAGGATTCTTATGTTTTCCGTACTGATCGATCTGATAATGAAGATGAGGGCCCGATGATGTACCTGAACTGCCTGTAAGGCCAATAAGATCTCCTCTTTTTACATTCATCCCTTTTGTCACCTTTATGCTGCTCAGATGTCCGTAAATTGTCTGATATCCGTATCCATGATCAACCCGGACATAATTCCCGAAACCTCCCGTATTCCAGCCTGCATCAATTACCTTTCCTGCTCCAGTTACATAAACTTCAGTACCGTATGGTGCAGTGAAATCCTGCCCATGATGCCACTGAGGATTCCCGGTCACAGGATGTACCTCCCTGAATTTAAGTCCATCTCCCAGCGGAATTGTAACATCAACAGGACTTATCATTGGCAGATATTCATACATTCTCTCCCATTCATTTCTTCTATCCTCAATAGCCTTAAAAGACTCATCCTGAACATTTACCATATTCTTAAGCTCCTCAATCCTTGTCCTGGTGGTTTTCATAAGCCCTGTATTGATAAAACCATCCAGGTACCTGAACCTGTCGACACCTCCATAACCCGGTTTCCTGAATGATTCAGGCAGACTATCCATTTCAAGTATAGGTCTGTACCTGATTTCATCTGACATCCTCAGACTGCTCATCATCTTAAAAGCATCATCAAGCTCTTTTTCAGCAAAACTATATTGAAGCTTCAGGTTATCAATCTGCTGATTAAGAAGTTTCTCTTTTGGTGAGCCAAATATATATTCGAATATTGCACCGTATATGATAGTAATTATGACTGTTAAAGCAAACCAGAAAAAGAGTCTTGCCAGCTTCTTTCTCCAAGGAAGCTTTACCTGCTTGTATTGCAGTTCATTGATATCTAGAAAATACTTCTGCTTTCGCATCGGCCCGGTCAGAATTTCGAATTTTTATAACAGGCAATCCACAAATCTAATTCAAATAAATTAATTTTACAAGCCAGTATTGAGGTATATTTACATTTTAGGCAGACAAGTGAATCATGAAGGCACAGGAACTGAGGCAGTTATTTTTTGATTTTTTCAGGTCGAAAGGACATGAAATCACACCATCGGCATCCATGGTAATCAAGGATGACCCCACACTTATGTTCACCAATGCAGGAATGAATCAATTCAAGGATATTTTCCTGGGTAACAGTCAGTCACAATATAAAAGAATTGCAAATTCACAGAAATGTCTGCGGGTCTCCGGCAAGCATAACGACCTTGAAGAGGTAGGCCATGACACATACCATCATACGATGTTTGAGATGCTTGGGAACTGGTCATTCGGCGATTATTTTAAAAAGGAGGCAATTGAATGGGCATGGGAATTTCTTACTGAGAAGATTGGCATTGAAAAGGATCGTCTTTATACAACAATTTTCAAGGGTGATAATGAAGATAAAGTAGATCGCGATGATGAAGCTTTCAGGTTCTGGCAAAATTGTATGCCTGACAAACCTGATAATATACTTGAGGGTACCAAAAAGGATAACTTCTGGGAGATGGGCGAGACAGGCCCATGCGGACCCTGTTCTGAAATACATATTGACATAAGGGAAGAAAGTGAAAGAAAGAAAGTACCCGGGCATAAGCTTGTTAATAAAGGGAATCCGGAAGTGATTGAGATATGGAACCTTGTTTTTATACAGTATAACCGTAAGGCTGATGGTTCGCTGGAACCTCTTCCTTCAAAACATGTAGATACAGGCATGGGATTCGAACGCCTGTGCATGGTTGTCCAGGGTAAAAAATCAAATTACGAAACTGATCTTTTCCAACCAGTTATAAACGAAATTTCCCAAATAACAGGAAAGAAACAGGGTGTCAGCGAAACATGGGATACCGCCATGCGTGTAGTGGCTGACCACCTCAGAGCGGTTGCCTTTTCGATTGCCGACGGACAACTGCCCTCAAACAACAGAGCAGGTTATGTGATAAGAAGAATCCTGAGGAGGGCTGTCAGATACGCATATAATAACCTTGAAATTGAAGAACCATTTATCTATAGGCTTGTTCCAGCTCTTGCTTTAACAATGGGAGATCAATACCCGGAACTCATTACACTTAAAGAGCTGATCTCAAAAATCATTCTGGAAGAAGAGACAGCATTCCTGAAAACACTTGGTAAGGGATTGAAAATGATTGAGAGAGTTGTCTCCGAAATGAAAAAAGATAATAAAAAGATTCTGCCAGGGAAAATTGCCTTTGAATTATATGATACATTCGGATTTCCTGCCGACCTCACACAATTGATACTCAAGGAGAACGGAATGGACATGAATATAAAGGAATTTGAGGATGAAATGAAAAACCAGAAGAGCAGGTCAAGGGAGGATGCTTCTTTGGATACAGGTGACTGGATTACAATAAGAGATTCTGATCTTACAATCTTTACAGGTTATGACAATACAGAAGATAACGTGTTTATAACAAAATTTCGCCCGGTGAAAACCAAAGGCAAAAGCATTTGTCATATTGTTCTCGATAAAACTCCGTTTTATGCTGAATCAGGAGGACAGGTAGGTGACAGTGGATTTCTGGTCTCAGAAAAGCAAAAAATTAAGGTTAATGATACTATCAGGGAAAACAATCTCATTATACATATAGCTGAAAAACCACCTTCAGATCCCCTTGTCCGTTTTACTGCAAAGGTTGATAAAGAAAAGAGGCAAATGACTGCAAACAACCATACTGCAACACACCTTATTCATTATGCCTTGCGAACTATTCTGGGTAAACATGTTGAACAGAAAGGCTCGTTGGTAACACCTGACAAGCTGAGGTTCGATTTCAGCCATTTTTTTAAACTAAGCAGGGAAGAATTGACAAAGGTAGAAGATATTGCAAACCGGATGGTAAGAGAAAACAATAAAAGAAAAGTAACAGATAATGTTTCCCTTGAAAAGGCCAAAGGAATGGGTGCCATGGCACTCTTCGGTGAAAAATATGGAGAAAAAGTGAGAGTAGTTGAATTTGGGGATTCAGTTGAACTTTGCGGGGGAACTCATGTTGACTCCACAGCAGCTATCGGCATTATCAAAATAGTCTCAGAAGGTGCAATAGCAGCTGGAATAAGAAGGATTGAAGCAGTTACTGCAGGTAAAGCATTTGAATATATAAATGAAAGACTTGATGCATATGAAGATATTGCAATACTCCTGAAAAGTAAAGGTCATATAAAGGAGAATGTGGAAAAACTAATTGCTGAGAACAGTACTCTTAAGAAGACTATTGAAAAATATATATCCCTGTCAGCAATCAGTGTCCTAAAGTCCCTTGAAGAAAAGGCTGTTGATATAAATGGAATAAAATTCCTGTCAGGACAAATAGAATCTGATTCACCTGATACACTTAAGTCTATTGCTTTTGAAGTGAGGAAGAGACATGAAAACAGTATAATAGTTATAGGCGCTTCCATTGGGGGAAAAGCACATCTTGCCGTAATGGTTACTGATAACCTGGTTAAAGAGAAGAATATAAGTGCTGTTAAAATAATAAAGGAGATTTCCGGAGAGATAAACGGTGGCGGGGGAGGACAGCATTTTCTTGCGACGGCAGGAGGGAAAAACCCGGAAGGCATAAGGAATGCTATTAAAATAGCAAAAGAATATATCACAAATATTTGATTATTCAATAATAACCGGTAATCTGGTATTAACCCGATGACTCCACATCTATCATTAAAGGTATTTTTTATACTTTTGAAACTTCATCAGAGTGTATGAGAAGTTTCATAACAATAATCCTGTCTGTATTTGTAGCAATATTGCTTCCTGGAATTGTATCATGCACACCTGAATCATGTCTTGAAGAGACAATTGCCTTTGTAAAAGCTCCTCTCTATAGCAGCAGCAGCGAAATAAATGTTGCTCCCACAAGTCTTACATTATACGGACTGGATTTAGAGGATAATAGGATCTATGATAACACAAAAAGTGTTAAAAAAGCCCAGATACCCATGGATCCTGAAGAAGAGAATTGCTCGTTTATAATCGGGATTAACTCGGGAACTGATACTTTAACTTTTTTCTATACTACATTTACACACCTGATATCAAGGGAATGCGGGTACACATTCTTCTATAATATTGACTCACTTATAACTACAAGGAATTCAATTGATACCGTGATAATAAAAAACAGGTATGTAACAACAGCTGATGCAGAAAATATCCGTATATATTATTAGTCTGACAGCTATCCTGATTTTCTGCAATCAGGAGGCAGATTCACAGGATCAGCCTGCTGATACAATTATTCTCCCATTAAAGATAAGAGTTGGTGCTGATATTGTGGGACCGGCAATATATCTATATGATAATAATAACCTTAATGTTGAAGGATATTTATCAATTGATCTGGGTACCAGAACCGGAATCTTTTTAGGAGCAGGGTATTCCGATTATAAATATTCACAATATAATTACGAATACCTGAGTCATGGCCTCTTTATAAAAACCGGCGTGGATCTCAACCTTTTAAAACCTGAAAAATCAAGGGGAAAATATTGGGCAGGCGTAGGATTTCATTATGGGTTAAGCAGTTTTACAAGTGAAATACCATATTTTGAAAATGATTCATATTGGGGTACCACTGTCACAACTATTCCTTCCTCATCAAGTATTGCTCACTACCTCGAATTTGCGCCGGGTTTCAGAGCAGAGGTCTTAAATAATTTAAGCATGGGATGGTCTATTAATCTTAAGGCTCTTCTTTATAATGGAGCCGGGAAGGATTTAAGACCGGTTTATTTCCCGGGATACGGCAAAGGAGATGAATCAGTTAGCTTTAGTATAAATTATTTCTTAAGCTGGAACATACCCTACAAAAAAATCAAGGTACAAATAAAACAGGAGGTACCTGAAGAGACAGAAGGATTGGAGCAAACACAGGAAACAGAGGATATTGAATCACCTTCACTTTTTTCTCCTACTGAATATCCATAATCCCGTATAGGTCAGAAATCCGTTAACAAGGATCATTTCAAATCCAAATTTATATCCACTGAAGAGCTCTTCAGAAAAGCTGTTAAGGATAATACATAATACAGGAGAAAGTACAGCAATCCATGGTGTCATCTTATCATTTACCTCCCTCCTGGTGAAGAGTCCGAATGTATACAAACCAAGCAACGGTCCATAGGTATAACCTGCTATCGTAAACAGTTCATCAATAACTGCTTTATCATTTAATGTACTGAATACCAGTATACTGATAAAGAACACCAGTGCAACCGAGATATGTACTCCATACCTGATCTTTGTTGCTTTCCTTTCTGTATAACTTTTCAGACGATCAAGTCCAAGAAAATCGATACTGACTGATGTAGTAAGTGAAGTCAGTGCACCATCAGCGCTGGGGAAAGCGGCCGATATGAGTCCTATCATGAATACCAGCCCTGCTACCGGACTCATATATTTCATTGCAATAATCGGAAAAAGGTCATCGGTAGCTTCAACAGAGATCCCCCTGCTCCCGGAATATATTAACAGGAAGGCCCCGAGAAAAAGGAATAACAGGTTAACAAATACCAAAATTCCACTGAAAGTGAACATATTCTTCTGTGCCTCATGTATGTTTTTGCAGCTAAGATTCTTTTGCATCATCTCCTGATCAAGACCTGTCATTGTAATAGTAATGAACATTCCTGAAAAGAATTGCTTTAGAAAGAATCTTTCATGGTGCCAGTCTGTTATAAACATTCTCGACATATCACTTTCAGTAATATCCCTGAAAAGTTTAGATACAGACACACCCAGTCCCTTACTTATATAAAAGATAGACAGAATAACCGCAATAAGCATGAAGGTTGTTTGCAATGTATCAGTCCATACTATCGTTCTTATACCTCCTTTAAACGTATATAGAATTATCAGGATAATAAATACCAGTGCATTGACCCAGAAGGGAATATTCCAGGCATCAAAAACAAAAATCTGCAACACATTGATAACTAAAAACATTCTCAGTGATGCGCCAAGGGTTCTTGATAGTATAAAGAATCCGGCCCCTGTTTTATATGACCAGAATCCGAACCGTTGTTCGAGATATGAATAAATTGATGTCAGCTTCAACCTGTAATAAAGGGGCAGCAATACTGTTGCAATAATGACATAACCGACAAGATAACCCAGCACTACTACCATATAACTGAACTGCGTGTCAGTTACCCACCCTGGAACCGACATAAAAGTAACACCGGAAAGTGAGGCTCCTATCATTCCATATGCCACAACAAACCAGGGTGATTTCCTGTTGCCGATAAAGAAAGACTGGCTGTCAGCTCGCCTGGCAGTGAACCATGTTACCAGGAACAAGAGAGCTGTATATGCCAGAAAAATACCCAGTATCAGGATAGGGGACATTATCTTTTTATTAACCTGCAAGGATAGCAAAAAGAAAGCAAGGCAAAAAATGCAATGATCATGAAAAACCATAAATAATTGAATTACTTTTGTCTTAAAGGACCTGTTATGAGTTATACTGAATATCCATCAAGGCTTCTGGAGAATGCGGTAAACGAGTTTGCATCATTACCGGGTATCGGGAGGAAAACTGCATTTCGTCTGGTAATGAATCTTTTAAGAAGAGACCCTGAAGAAGTAAAAAGATTTGGAGAAACACTTCTTAATCTTCATGAATCGATCCATTATTGTAAAATCTGCCATAACATTTCTGACGACGAAATTTGCAGCATCTGCAGTGATGATAAACGCGACAGTTCGCTGATCTGTGTTGTTGAAAACATACAGGACGTAATGGCTGTAGAAAATACACACCAGTACAGGGGTTTATATCATGTTCTCGGCGGAATTATATCACCTGTTGATGGTATCAGACCCTCAGATCTTAAAATCAGCAGTCTGGAGGAAAAAGTCAGAGCTGGAGGTATCAGAGAAATTATTCTTGCATTGAGCACTACAATGGAAGGAGACACAACTAATTATTATCTTTATAAGAAACTCTTTTCCTATGATATTCTCATCACAACGCTTGCCAGAGGTGTGGCTATAGGTGACGAGCTGGAATATACTGATGAGATAACACTTGGACGGGCAATAAAAAACCGAAATCCTTACCAGCAATGATAAAATCTGTTAATAAATTTCTCTCGGCTTCCGGAAAAAGCATGCAGCGTTCTGCCATTCGCGAGATACTTAAGCTTCTGCAAAATCCTGATATGATATCTTTTGCCGGAGGGCTTCCTGCTGCCGAGACATTTCCTGTTGATGACCTGAAGGAGATAATCCTTGAAGTGCTTGAAAATGAGGGTGCTGAAGCCCTCCAGTACGGGACTACTGAAGGTGATCCCCTTCTTCGTAAATTACTCGCCGAGAGACACAACAGGGAAGGATTGAATATTGGACCTGAGAATATTATTATTACTACCGGATCACAACAGGCACTCGATATTATCGGTAAAATTTTCATCGATCCGGGAGATTACATCTTGTGTGGATTACCTTCATACCTGGGCGGCCTTAATGCCTTCTCTGTATATGGTGCAAGGCTAAAAGGAATCTCACTTGATGAAAATGGCATGAAACCTGACGAACTTGAAGAGACAATAATACATCTGAGGGAACTCGGCAAGACAATTAAATTTATCTATATTATACCTGATTTTCAGAATCCTGCGGGAATAACTGTACCGGAACATACCAGGGAAAAAATAATTGATATAGCTGAAAAACATGACCTCCTTATAATTGAAGACAGCCCATACAGGGATATACGCTTCAGCGGACAACCACAAAAGATGATTTATCAGCTGGATAATACAGGCAGAGTATTAACATTATGTACCTTTTCGAAGATATTTGCACCTGGATTCAGAGTAGGTTGGATAATAGGTAATCCCGTTATCCTGGATAGAATAGTATTGGCAAAGCAGACTGCTGATCTGTGCACTCCCCCATTTGTACAGAGGATCATTGCCCGCTATATGGAAAAAGGGATGCTGGAAAAAAATATTAAAAAGACAATTGCACTTTACAGTGAAAGACGCAATTACATGATAAGTTGTTTCAGAAAATACCTGCCAAAGGATGTTACATGGACAGAACCGGAAGGAGGTCTTTTCCTTTTTGTAACCCTCCCGCCCACTATCAACACTGACATTATTCTTGAGAAAGCCATTAAAAAAAATGTAGCATTTGTTGCAGGGTCAACCTTTTTCTGTAATAACTCCGGGCGTAATACAATGCGTATAAATTTCTCATTTTCTGCACCTGAAATTATTAAAGAAGGTGTCAAACGTATTGCAATGGTAATAGATGAGGAGTTAACCAGGAGTAACCCGTAAACAAGGTTCATTTCAAACAATTTTCTTTCTAATGTGTTATCTGAATAAAGAACATTAAATGGGGATATTGATATAAAAATGGCAAAAATGGATATAGTTCTTCCCTCTATGGGGGAAGGAATAATAGAGGCAACAATAAACAAATGGCTGGTTACAGAAGGCACGATGGTGAAGGAGGATGACCCGATTGTAGAGGTAGCTACTGATAAGGTCGATTCAGAGGTACCCTCACCAGCTAAAGGTACTATTGTTTCAATAAATGCCAGTGAAGGTTCAGTAGTAAAAGTCGGCGCTGTGATTGCAATTATTGAAACAAAAACTGTTTCAACATCTGAGAACAAAGGAAAGATTGAAGAGGAGATAAACAGAATACGTGTTACAATAACTGAAGTTAAACAAGAGAAAAAAGAGATTGATAAGGTTTCCGTTGATCTTAAAAGCAGGACTCCTTCAGGGAAGTTCCTTTCACCTCTTGTCAGAAGTGTTGCCGCCCGTGAAAATATAAGTTATGCCGAACTTGACACAATTACGGGTACAGGCATGGATGGAAGGATAACAAAAGATGATGTATTCAATTTTCTGGATTCCAGGGAAAAAGAGAAAAAAACTGAACAGATCCCGGCGGTGAAGGAAAGTTCAGTAAGTACCTCATCCGGGGATGAGATATTAGAAATGGACAGGGTTAGGAAACTGATAGCAGAACATATGGTCCTTTCTAAAAAAACATCTCCTCATGTAACCTCATTTATTGATGCTGACGTTACCAGGCTTGTCAACTGGAGAAATTCCGTAAAGGAGAGGTTCCTTAAAACTGAGGGTCAGAAGCTTACTCTTACACCTATCTTTATCGATGCTGCTGCCAGGGCATTATATGAATTCCCTATGATAAATATTTCAGTCGATGGCGATAAAATTATAAAGAAGAAGAATATAAATATTGGAATGGCTACTGCCCTCCCTGATGGAAATCTTATAGTCCCTGTTATTAAAAATGCCAATGAAAAAAGCCTGACTGGATTGGCCAAAAGTGTAAATGATCTTGCAGATAGAGCAAGGAAAAACAAATTAAGACCCGATGAGATTACCGGGGGAACATTTACTGTAACAAATTTTGGCAGTTATAATAATCTCGCAGGTACACCAATAATAAACCAGCCTCAGGTAGCCATACTGGGCATCGGTGCTGTGAGGAAACAACCTGCAGTTGTGGAGACACCAGATGGTGATTTTATTGCAATTCGCCACATAATGATCCTTTCCCTAAGTTATGATCACAGAGTAATAGATGGCGCCCTTGCCGGCAAATTCCTCAACAGACTCAAGGAGATACTGGAAAACTACACTGCTGAAAATATCTGATTTTGCTATAAAAATAAGCAGGTGAATAGCAATATAGGACAATGAATATTAAAATATGTGGTATATCTGGTAAAAAAGGAGCCTATCAATTTGTCCTTCTTTATTTTTTTCTGTTATATTAGTACCCTTTAATAATTGAATAGAAATAGAAAAAGCCGCCTGTCCGTTTAATGCCACAATACAAGACAATGAAATTGATTTGGAGAGGGGTCTGTCATATGGTTTATACCTGCAAAAATGATTAAAAGACTGACTCTGATGATTGTTTTTATCACAATCTTACCTGCCGGATATATTTATTCACAGGCAAGACTTGAGATAAAAGATATGTTTTACACAGCAGAAAGCTGGATCCTGTTCGAAGATTTCAGAGAGGCGTTGCCCATATATCAGAGGCTTTTGCAATTCTACCCCACAAATTCAAACTACAAATTCAGGATAGGACAATGCTATCTTAATATTCCGGGTGAAAAGGATAAAGCAACAGAATATCTTGAAGATGCTGTTAAGAATATCAATCCGAAGTATAAAGAGGGAAAATTCAAAGAAACCAAGGCACCCTATGATGCGTTTTATTATCTTGCCAATGCATACAGAATTAATAATCAGCTTGATAAGGCAATTGAGACCTATGAGCTTTTTAAAAAGGACCTGGATTCTAAAATTTATAATCCCGAGATTGTAGAAGAGCAGATTCAATCATGTCTTAATGCAAAAGAGCTGATGCAACGTCCTTTATATGTCAGGGAGCAGAATCTTGGGAGTAACATTAATGAAAGCAATTCAGAATTTAATCCGGTAATCTCTGATGATGAGAAAATAATGATATTCAGTAAAAGCGAGGCTTTTTATGATGCGATCCTCTATTCAACAAGAAATAATGGTGTATGGAGTGGCCCGATGAACCTGAATGAGGCTCTCAGGGTAGACCAGGATCTGTATCCAACCTCTCTGTCTGATGATGGTAAAACACTTTTTCTTTACAGTTCTGCCGGTTATGATGGAGTAATTTACTCATCAACATTTAGTAACGGCACATGGAGTCCGATAGTAAAGTTGAATGATAATATAAATACCAAATACTGGGAATCGCATGCAACAGTATCACACGATAATAAGAAACTCTATTTCACAAGCAACCGCAAAAGTTCAATAGGCGGACTTGATATTTTTGTTTCAACAAGAGATAGTTCGGGAAACTGGGGGCCCGCAATTAATCTGGGTCCTGTTATCAATACAAAATACCATGAAGACACTCCCTTCCTGAGCAAGGATGATAAAACGCTTTTTTTCAGTTCACGCGGTCATTTTAATATTGGGGGATATGATATCTTCTACTCAACACTACTTCCTTCAGGTGAATGGTCAATACCACTTAATGTAGGATATCCGCTCAATTCAACCGATGACGATGTTTTCTTCAAACCCATAAATGATGGTTATGAGGGTTACCTTGCAAAATATGATCCTGACGGATATGGCAGACAGGATATTTACAGGGTAGAAGTTTTCTCTGATGATCATCCAAGGAAATTTACGGTAAGAGGTATTGCTAAAATTGCTGACCTCATAAACAGCATGAACGAAAGGATCAAGGTCAGTGCCATTGATACCAGTGATCCTGAGAAAATAGTTGTAGTTTATTCAAACCCCAAAACCGGAGAATATGAGTTCCAGGTACCACAGGGTAACTATCTGGTTACCTATGAGGGTTCGGGAGGCGAAAAAATAAGCAGGAACATCAATCTGGAGATGACACATCCCTCAGACAGTCTGATAATGCCAGGAACCATTTTACCCAAAACGGATTTTGTTGCGGATCTTGACGTTGAAGAGAAAAATATAGTATCGATAGCAGGTGCGGATACTGTGGTTATACCTGTAAAAACAGAACCGGGATCGATACTGGTGGTTGAACACTGGATTGGTGATTCTCTTATGTATACGGAGAAATTTGAGGTAAACGATACTATATTCAATTATAAAATGGTGCCTGCAGCCGGCGACAATAAAATTACCTTCAAGGTAACTGACCGGTTTAGTAACACTACTACTGCTGATATATTCATAACCGGAAAAGAACCAGAAGAAGTGATCGTTCCTCCCCAATATGGAAGGATAATAGTCCAAAAACAGATCGCGGCTATGACCGACATGCAGAGAAAATATGCCAACAATGAATTAAGAAAGATCCTTTCCGGTTCAGATATAGAGGATCAGGAGTTTGCCACCGTTGATGACCAGATCTTATTTATTAAAGAAAAAGCCAGTAAACAGGGCATTAGTACTGAAGAAATAGATATGCTTGCTCTGAAAGTAGCAGTAATGGAGAATATCCTATCACAAGCTGCTGTTAACCTCCTGGCTGAAAATACTGATGGAGAACTGAAAAGGATTCTGAGTGAGATCGATATTTATGAACTTAACCTCAAAACATGGAACGATTTGCAGGAATATATTGCTGAAATGAGCAAAGGCAGAATTAGTCCTGAAAGTCTTGATGTAATTGCACTGGCTATTCTTGAGGCTCCTGATAAATCAATTTCACAGGGAAGAGATAAGTTCCTAGCGATCGGTATGGATACTGAAACTGGCACCATTCTCAGACAAGCTATCTCTGCAACAGAGGAAAAGGGGATCAAGGATGCCGGTAAATGGATGCAGTCTGTATATATTGAATCCATTGAAAGAGGTATGACAGATGAACAGTTTGCTGAAGCACTGGCTGTAATAACCTCATTACCAGGTACTGATGTGAGTCAATACCTCAGAGAACTAATTTCAGTTGCTGATGAACCCTTCCGTTCATGGCTCAGTTCCATTGACCTTGAAAAAGAAAAAATTAAAACTCCTGAAGAACTCCTGTTATACATCCTTAAGAACAGACACCTGATAGACCCGGAAGAGACAATCTTCAGAGCAATAGCTGACCTGGCAGCTTCAAAGGATATTCCTGAGGAGATGATTAGTTCGGCAATTACGATCAGGGAGGGCAAATGGTGGATTCTATGGCTTCTTCTCGGAGCTGGAGGATTATTCTTCTTCATCTGGTTCCTTAAAAGGAGGAAAGATGAAAAAAATGACTCCGATCAAAAATCCTGATTCTTGACACACCTGTTTTATCCTCTTAATTTTTTAAAACACTGTTAAGAAGGCATCTGATATCTTATGATATCTTATTGTTTTTCCTTGCTGTTTTTTATTAAATTTGTTAATTAAACCTATAGATATGGGTAAAAAGATTGTCACTTTCATAGTTACATCATTTTTATTATTGCCGGTTTATGCACAGGAATTAAAATATTTACAGGATATTTTTATTGATGCAGAATACTTTTTTGTAACAGGAGATTATCAGGATGCTCTCCCCTATTACCTTCAGATTTATGAAAAAATGCCTGAAAATGCCAATATCGCATATCGTATTGGAATATGCTGTCTTAACATGCCTGACAAGAAAGATCTTTCTCTTGAATATCTTGAAGCTGCAGTAAGGAATATGTCAGCCAAGCATAAAGAGGGTACAATTACCCAAACGTCAGCACCTTATGATGCCCTGTATGATCTTGCACAGGCTTACAGAATAAATTACCAGTTCGTTAATGCTAAAGAGACTCTTATGCGGTTTTCAGCCACATTGCTTCCTGACGATAAGGACAATATCGATTTTATCAATCATGAGATTAAGGTTTGTAATGATGCAAGAGAACTGATTGCTAACCCGGTAACCTTTACCGAGGAAAATCTGGGGGGAATTATAAATGATGAGAAGTCAAACTTTAATCCTGTTATTTCGGCTAATGGAAACACATTTGCATATATGGTATCAATGAAATTCTATGATGCCATAATGCTTTCTGAATTAATCGACGGTAAATGGGCAACTCCGGTAAATATCACACCGGAACTTGAATCAGACGGTGACGTGTATATATCATGTCTTTCAAATGATGGTAAAGTACTATACCTTTCGAAAGACGATAATTTCAACAGTGACATCTATACCTGTTCATTTGATGGTGTAAGGTGGGGGAAGAGTACACCCTTGAATACAAACATCAATACAAAATACTGGGAATCGCACGGATTTGTTTCAGAGAAAGGTGATGTTCTCATCTTTGCATCTGATCGCCCGGGAGGTTTTGGTGGATTGGATCTGTATATATCAAGGAAAACAGAAGGTGGCTGGGGTACACCGGTAAACCTTGGCCCTGAAATAAACACCCCTTTCAATGAAGACCGTCCTTCCCTGATAAATAATGGTAAGTCTTTGTTCTTTAGTTCACAAGGACACAATAATATGGGTGGCTATGATCTTTTCAGATCAGATATGCAGGACAATAGTCTCTGGAGCACACCTGAGAATCTTGGTTACCCCATAAATACCCCTGATGATGATATCTATTTCATGCCTGAGGGAAAAGGTGACTCCGGATATTATTCCAGGTACAGAGAATCCGGAGGTTATGGAAAAGAGGATATTTACAGGGTGCTTTTAAAATAATATAATGATATGATGGTAGTATCATGCCTAAATTATTATATATTTGTTTTGTTGAATCATACCAGAGTTATACTGCGTATAAGGTTGCAGCTCTTGATCATCATGATTTCATGTATAGCTGCTTCAGCTCAGTCTAAGAAGGAGATGAAGGAGATTTTTGCCCAGTCTGAGTCATATTATCTTTTTGGAGAATATGAACTGGCAAATCAGTTATACCTTCTGCTTGAAAGCCCTGAAAATATGAATATTGCCTATAAAATAGGGACATGTTACCTGAATATTTCAGATGAAAAAGAAAAGGCAATTCCATACCTGGAATCAGCAGTTAAAAATTCCAGTTATGATGCTAAGGAAGGATCATTTAAAGAGACAAGAGCACCACTGGATACATATTTTTCCCTGGCAAAAGCCTATATGATCAATAACGAACTGGATAAAGGATTAAGCACCCTTAAGACTTTCAGAAGCCTGACAAGAGATACTGAAAAGAAAGGCGGAATGGTAAATATGGAATTTGTTGATCAACAGATACTTGCGTGCAATATTGCAATAGAACTTCAGGAGAATCCGGTACCGATAAGTAAAAAGAAAATGGGACCCGATTTCAGCTTCGGATCAATGAATGAAAATCCTGCTGTTAGTTTTGATGGAAATACAATAGTCTATACTGAACGCCGGGGTCTCGTTAATATTATCCTATTTTCAAAACGAATAAGAGGAAAATGGCAGTCACCTATTGAAATCACTTCCCAGTTAAAAGCCGGTGATGACTGCTCTTCATGCTCACTTAGCAAGGACGGTACAGAGCTTTTTCTTTACAAGAATGACAATTTTGATGGTAATATCTATAGTTCCAGATATATTAATGACGAATGGACACCAATAGAAAAACTGAACAGGAATATCAACACAAAGTATTATGAGTCGCATGCTTCTGTTTCTGCTGACGGGAAAAGGCTTTATTTCACAAGCAACAGGGAAGGAGGAACAGGTGGTCTTGATATTTATGTTTCAGAAAGAAATGAATCAGGTGACTGGGGTGAAGGGGTGAATCTGGGTACAACAATTAATACGATGTATAATGAGGATAATCCATTCATAATTGAAGGAGACTCCCTGCTATTCTTTAGCTCTGAAGGCCATAACTCAATGGGCGGATATGATATCTTTAAAAGCCGTTACAATGGTAAAGAATGGGAAGACCCAGAAAACCTGGGATATCCTGTTAATACCACTGATGATGATAAATTCTTCCAGCCTGCCAATAATGGAATGAACGCCTTCTACTCGATGAAGACCGATTACAAAAAGAAAGAGATTTTCTATATAGGCCTTGAAGGACCTGATGTTAACCAGATATATGAAATAGCAGGGAAATTCATGCTAAATGATACTGCTCTCTCCACCGACAAAGACTTTAATATCAATATTCTTAACAGAGTTTCCGGCGATACATTATACAAGGGTAAACCAAATATAAACTCAGGCTCATATAACATACATGTTGCACCGGGAGTATTTAATATTATTTATTCAGGTGATGGATATTTCCCTCTCTCAATTGATACAACAATAATCCAGGACAACCCTGAATTGATAGTTAATCTTAACATAACACTTATCAGAGATTCTTCCCTGATTGAGCCTGAAGTATATGAAAAACTAAATTTTGCAGATATCCCGGTTGTTACAGAGATTGATTCCAGTATCCTTATTAAAAATTTTGATGTGAAAGATGTGGGTGATAGCGATACTGAAGATGCTGATGTACTCTATTATACCGTCCAGGTAATGGCTCTACGTAATCCCGTGGATATCAGCTATTTCAAATATATTGATGATATGAAGGTCATGTATAACGAAACTGACAGATTCTACAGGTACACCTCAGGACGTTTTGACACTCGGGAAGATGCGGCTGCGTGGAGGGTAGAGCTCATAAGGAAGGGATACCCAGAGCAAATCTTCATCAAAAAAGTAATGAAACAATGAAACCCTCCTTAGCAAGAATCTTGCTTACAATTCTTCTAGCCGGTTGTTTTTATTCACTTCACTCCCAGGACCTGACAAGAAAAGAGCTTGTCAGAAAAGTCCAAAATGCTGATATTTTCTTCTATTACGATGAGAATTTTGAAAAGGCTGCAGAGATTTACGGGGACCTGCATAAAATATATCCCGGTAATGCCAACTTTGCTGCAAAACTGGGAATATGTTGTCTGAATATCGATGGCCGCTATGGAGAAGCCTTAAAACTTCTTAAATCAGCTTCCGCCAATGTTGTACAAAGTGACCGCGATTATGTTGAGTTTGAAGATAAAGCACCTCTTGATACCTATCTCTATCTGGCTATTGCTTATCATATGAATGACAACCTTGAAAAAGCAATATCAGTATTCAATGATGTTAAAAAGAAACACGGGAAGGTGGATATCTTCAGGGAAGATTACATCGACAATCAGATAAGGGACTGCAGGTATGCCATTGAAATGAAAAAGAAACCCCTGACTATTATTTCGAAGCTTTTTATACCATGGCTTGAAGAATATCCGGGAGCATGCAATCCTGTTCTCTCAAAAAATGATTCTGTATTTATTTTCACCCAAAAAATTAAAGATAAGAACAGGATCATGTGCTCATACAGGAATAATAACGGCTGGATCGCTCCCACCGATATAACACAACAACTGGGAGGATATACAAGATTCTATTCAAACTCTATAACAGGTGATGGTAAACTCCTTGTTCTTTATATGGATGATGGTGGTGACGGGAATCTATATTACAGCCGGAGAGATGGGGACACATGGTCAAAAATCAAAAGTATCGGGAAAAAGATAAACACAATCTACTGGGAATCACATGGGTTTATTACACCTGA